>DVNA01000075.1 GCA_018714665.1 Candidatus Gallibacteroides avistercoris
ATTTAACGAGGTGGTATTGACGGCCGTTCAGGAGGTGGAAAATGCCATGAGTGCCTACACCTCGGCAATAGAGGAGGAGGTGATGTTGAAGGAGGTGGTATATCAAGGGAAAGAAACCTTGAAACTTTCCCTACGTTTATACAAAGAGGGATTGTCATCGTTCCAAAACGTACTCGATGCTCAACGTTCGTTGTTGGGATATGAAAATTCCCTTGTGTCTGCACAGGGAAACGCTTTGTCAGCCCTTATACAACTGTATAAATCTTTGGGAGGTGGCTGGATGGTAAATAACGATTAATATATGAACAATATGATTCCATTTTCATCGGTTAAATATTGGGCAGGATGTATCGTTTTCTGCTCTGCTGTATGGGTTTCTTGCCACAGAAACAGCGCACCTGCATCGGTATCTGCGCCTTCGGTCCGTGTTACCAAACCAGTTGTAAAAAATATCGTGTTGTATAAGGTGTATCCCGGTTATTTGTCATCAGAGCAATCGGTAGATTTGGTAGCTCGTGTCAATGGTTATCTGGAACAGATTTTATACTCGCCCGGAGCTTTTGTAAAAGAGGGTCAGATGCTCTTCGTTATAGAGCCTTCGCTATATCAGGAGGCGGTTGTACAAGCCGAAGCGGCGTTAAAAACAGCTCAGGCCCAGCTTTATTATGCTACGAATAATTTTGACCGCATGAAGGAGGCGGCCAAGAGCGATGCCGTAAGTCAGATAGAACTGATTCAGTCTGAATCCAATTTAGATCAGGCAAAAGCAGATGTAAAGAATGCAGAGGCACAGTTGGCTACTGCCCGCAAGAATTTGAGCTATTGTTATATTCGAGCTCCTTTTTCGGGACATATATCCCGCAATATGTATGATGTGGGTGCTTACATCAATGGCGCTGCACAAGCAGTACAGTTGGCCTCGTTGTACAAAGATGCCAAAATGTATGCCTATTTCAACATAGAAGATAACCAGTATTTGCAAATGAAGAAGAACAATCTTCCCGAATCGGTAGAGATCTATACCCGCGGGAATCTTTCTTCCGGATATTTCGGCACATTGAATTACGTATCTCCCAATATAGAGTTATCTACCGGAACGTTGAACCTGCGTGCAGAGGTTGACAATCCGAACGGAGAACTGAAAAGCGGGTTGTATGTAACAGTTAAACTTCCGTACGACGAACGGGAATCGGCCGTTCTGGTCAGAGATGCTTCCGTCGGGACAGATCAGGCCGGAAAGTTTCTTTATGTGGTGGGCGATTCTAGCATCGTACGATATCGCCATATCGAAACCGGCCAAATTGTTGACGATTCACTCCGATTGGTAATCAAAGGACTGTCGCCGGACGAAATGTACGTAACATCGGCCCTGCTTAAAGTACATGACGGGATGGTTATTTCTCCCGTATTGTCCAAGTAACAATTTACAATGATAAAAATATAGTACCGTGTCCAAATTTTTTATTACCAGACCTATTTTCGCCACTGTTATTGCCATATTGATGATCATAGCAGGGCTTGTAACGATGGATATGTTGCCCGTGGCTCAATTCCCGGATATAACGCCACCTACGGTACAGGTAACAGCAATTTATCCCGGAGCAAGTGCGGAAACCGTAGCTCAAACGGTCGGAGCTCCGATAGAAGAGCAAGTAAACGGTGTGGACGGGATGTTGTATATGAGTTCGTCTTCTTCCAGTTCCGGACAGTATACGCTGACGGTAACCTTTGAAGTAGGCACCGATATAGATATGGCTACGGTGATGGTTCAGAATCGGGTAGCAATAGCTGAAAGTAATTTGCCCCAAGAGGTTATAAATCAAGGTATCACCACCCAAAAACAATCGACCAACATCGTCATGATGCTTTCGTTGTTATCCGACAAACCGGAATTGTACAACGGTTTATATCTGGCCAATTATGCCAAATTGAACCTGACCGACCAATTGACCCGTCTTAAAGGCGTGGGAGGTGTTACCGTTTTCGGAGCCGACAATTACAGTATGCGTGTCTGGTTGGATCCGGATGCCATGCGTATACGGCAACTCGTACCGGCCGATGTTTACACGGCCATTCAGAATCAGAACCTGGAAGTATCGGCAGGCAGTGTAGGACAACCTCCTGTTAATTCGGATGAAGCCTTTCAATTCACCTTGAATTCGACCGGCCGTTTGAAAACGACCGAAGAGTTCGGTAATATCATTTTAAGAACATTGCCCGATGGGAGTTATTTACGACTGAAAGACGTAGCGACAATCGATTTGGGTAGTGGAAACTACAACATGACATCGTTGCAGAAAGGCAAACAGACAGCTGCCATTGCCATATACCAACTGCCGGGAGCAAACTCTTTGGAGGTGGCCAAATCCGTACGGGAAAAGATGGCTGAGTTGGAACCTTTTTTCCCCGAAAGTGTAACCTATAACGTACTGTTGGATACAACGGATTTTGTATCGGCCTCTATCGACGAAGTGTTGAAAACCTTTATCGAGGCTACTATCTTGGTGATTCTGGTGATTCTTCTGTTTTTGCAGAATTTTCGGGCCGTAGTTATTCCGGCAATAACCATCCCGGTTTCGTTAATTGCCACATTCGCAGTAATGGGGGCATTGGGTTTCTCTATTAATACTTTAACACTGTTTGGGCTGGTACTGGCAATTGCCATTGTGGTGGATGATGCTATTGTAGTCATTGAAAATGCGACCCGGTTGTTGGATACAGGCAAATATACCCGGACAGAAGCGGTGGAAAAAGCCATGGGGGAGATTACCGGACCGGTTGTCGGCATCGTTTTGGTATTGTCAGCCGTATTTATCCCCACGGCATTCATCGGAGGAATAACCGGACAGTTGTATAAACAATTTGCATTGACCATTGCCACGGCAACGGTTTTCAGCGGGTTCAACTCACTGACCTTTACACCGGCTATGTGCGCATTGTTTTTACAGCCCTCCCAATCTTCCCGCTTTTTTGTTTACCGAATCTTCAATAAATGGTATGAGAAAATCCAAGAAAAGTATGTAAAAATAATTACCTACCTGTTGAATAAACCGGTTGCTACCTCGATAGTTTATCTCATGATAACGGCCTTGACCGCCTGGTTGTTTATGAAATGGCCCACCTCATTCATCCCTCAGGAAGATCAAGGCTATTTCTTGGTTTCGGTACAGTTGCCGGGAGCTGCCAGTTTGCAGCGAACAGAAGCCGTCTCGACCCAGATATCAAAAATATTGGATGAGATACCGGAAATAAAATCATATATGGTTATCAACGGGTTTTCCATTGTACAAGGAGCACCGGCCTCCAATAATGCTTCGGTATTCGTTATCCTGAAAAATTGGAATGAACGGAAAGAGAAGAGCCAATCCTCCTTTGCCATAGCAGAACTCTTTAATAGGCGTGCTGCGGCCATAGAAGAGGCTCAGATTTTTGCCGTAACACCGCCTGCCATATCGGGACTGGGAGTATCCGGCGGTCTCGAATTCATGTTGGAAGATCGTCGTAATTTGGGAGTGGGTGAGTTGCAGAAAGCCATAAACGATTTGATGGCAAATGTAAAGTCGGAACCGGATATTATGATGCTTAATTCTCTTTTTCAAGCCAATACTCCGCAATATTATTTAAAGTTTGACCGAAATAAAATCGAGATGCAGGGTATCTCGCTCAATCAAGTTTTTCAAACACTCTCTTTCTATATGGGTTCGGCCTATGTAAATGATTTTATTGACTTCGGTCGTATTTATCAGGTCAAGTTAGGAGCCGATTCGCAAGCTCGGGCACAAATAGATGATATTTTAAAACTGAGTGTCAAGAACTCGAACGGAGAGATGGTCCCTTTTTCCTCTTTTACGACAATCGAAGAACAATTGGGAACCAATCTGATTAACCGGTACAATATGTATACAGCTGCCTCCATAACCTGTATTCCAGCGGTAAACGCCAGTTCACAACAGGCGATGACGGCTATGGAACAGTTGAGCCAAAATACGCTAGGAGAGAATTTTGGATACGACTGGACCTCCGTGGCGTATCAAGAGAAGGAATCCGGGTCGTCTGTGATCCTGATATTCGGGCTTGCCATACTGGTAGCCCTGTTGGTCTTGTCAGCTCAGTACGAGAGTTGGACAAGTCCCGTGGCAGTTATTCTCGGTTTGCCGGTAGCTTTGCTGGGAACCTTGTTGGGTTGCCTTGTTATGGGACTTCCTATCAGCATATACAGTCAAATCGGGATTATTTTGTTGATTGCCCTCTCGGCCAAAAATGCCATCCTGATTATAGAATTCGCCCGTGATTATCGTGCAGCCGGCAAGTCCATTACCGAAGCATCTATCGAAGCTGGACGAGTTAGATTACGACCGATTTTGATGACCTCCTTTGCCTTTATATTGGGTGTCATGCCGTTGGTATTTGCAACCGGAGCGGGAGCTGCCAGCCGCGTATCGTTGGGGACCGCTGTCGTATTCGGAATGACGCTCAACACGTTGCTGGGAACATTGTTCATCCCTAATTTTTACCAGATGATGCAGAGATTACAAGAAAAATTCTCCCGAAAACCGGTAAAAGCGAACAACGCTGTTCCAAACAACGAGGTATAACCGGATAATCTACCCTGTTTATATGCAATAGAGGAATTGTTTAATCCCGGAGATGTTTTTTCCGGGATTAAATTTTAATATCTATTTGAATAGATGTACATTTGTACTAAAATATTCAGAGAAGATATGGACAGAAAAAGGATGTTAATAGGCCTGTTATTATGCGCAGGATCGGTGTATGGAGCCAATACAGCAGATTTAAAGGATATTTTGTCAGGGAAGTTCTCCCAATATGGCGTCGGAGCGATGAATTCCATGAAAGACGGTGAACATTATACCGCCAGTCCGGATGGGAAATTGATTGTAAAATACCAATATAAAACGGGTAATCCGGT
>DVNA01000076.1 GCA_018714665.1 Candidatus Gallibacteroides avistercoris
AGAGGGAGAGAGAATCTGACTGGTTCTACACACACTGGGCCATGAAAAGCACGACCATAGAGTTACTCGATTGCCTCCGAGTAACTCTATTTATCCTGCAATTCCAAAATACCCGAGGTATCGCCATAAACCCGACTTGCGATTACATTCCCTATTTTACAGTAATCGCAAGTTTTTTTCAATTCCCTGTTCCTTTCTTTTCCCTTTATTAAAAATTATCTACCTTTACACCTGCTTAAATACCAAACAAAATGATTCGTTTATTTCTATTTTTAACACTGTTCCTATCGGTCGTATGTACAGATGCTCGGATAAAAGGCGATACGATCAAGATTCTGGCTGTTGGTAACAGTTTTTCCGAAGACGGCGTAGCCTATTTGGACGAAATAGCCGCGGCGGCGGGAGTACCCATCGTCATCGGAAACCTCTATATCGGAGGGTGTTCCTTGCAACGGCACTGGGAAAACATTGCCGGAGACCGCCATCACTATGTATATCAGAAAAACAAGAACAACCAATATACCAGTACTGGCAAATACTCCCTGTTGGAAGGTCTCACCGACGAGGACTGGGACTACATCACCGTCCAGCAAGTAAGCCAGGATGCCGGGATGTTACCCACCTATTACCCCTACATCCAGGACATACTGGCCTACCTGAAAAACTATGCCACCAATCCGGAGGTACAGTTTGCTTTCCAGCAAACGTGGGCCTATGCCCAAAGCTCCACCCACGGAGGATTCAAAAACTACGGAAAAGACCAACAGAAAATGTACCAAAGCATCGTGCAAACGACGCAGGAGGTGATTCAGAGAGAAAACATCCCCCTGGTCATTCCCTCAGGGACAGCCATACAGAACCTGAGAGCAGTAGTGGGCGACACACTCTGCCGCGACGGATACCACCTCTCGTATGCCCTGGGACGTTATACCGCCGCTTGTGTATGGTTTGAAACCCTTTGCCAAAAGAGTGTCATCGGAAACCCGTTCTTCCCCAAAGGAATCTCCGAGCAGGTAGCCCGGGAGGCTCAAAAAGCAGCCCACGCAGCCGTAAGACACCCCTACCGGATTACTGAAAAGAAAAAACGTTAAAAATCATCCGGACTCGGACAAGAGGAGCCTATTCAAAAGACCGGAGACAAGGACGGGGGGGAGGAGAGATAAAGGAAGGAAAACAAGGAGAAAGGGAATAGCGGTTGCTCTCAAAAAAGATAGAGCAAGGATAATATTACCGGGACAGACATATCTACCACTACCCCGTGAAAAATAGAAATAACCACAAAACTCTCACCCGCATAACGGGTTATAATCGGTAGCGAGGTGTCCATCGATGTAGCTCCGGCAGACGATATGGGAGCCAACTTGCCAAAATACCTGACCAAAAAAGGAGTAAACAACAAAGTAAACAATTCCCGCAACAGATTTGCCACCAACGCCATCGTCCCAATGTCGGCTCCGGCAAGCTCTTTCAAGAAAACAGCCGACAAACTGTAATAACCGAATCCCGCACCGATAGCCACCGTCTCACGGAGAGAGATGCCGTCCAGGCACAATCCCAACAGAAAACAAAACAACAGCGTTCCCACGATGGTAGCTACCGGCACCCACAATACTTTCATGCGATATTGTCGCAAAGGGATGTACAAAGACTTGATATCCGCACCAATAGACATCCCGACAAGAAACATCAACAAAAAAAGGATATAGATACTGTAATCCGTCTCCAACAAAAGATCAGGCAAATAATGGAAACGGGCCACAAGTACGCCTAGAATAAACGAAAGCAAAATGATCAAACTCGACTTCATGGCTATTTTCGCTTCTTATCCGAAACAAAGAGATTCCGGTACAACAACCAGGACAGGAAAACGCTTCCGGCGGTTCCTACCAACGAAATGACAATGGCCCGTATACCGAGCCCACCCAGGTTATCCATTACCAGATCGTTGCTACCCACCGACAATCCCATGGCAAACAGCAACAGATAGATGACCCACAAAATAAGGTGCCGGATGTGCGAAAACAGTTTCCGGCGGTTACGCAACAGATAACCGATACACATTCCGACAACGGTAGTTCCTAAAATCCAAAACATATACCCGAATAATAAAATAAAACTTTCACAACATTCTCGTCAAACGACAATCTTTTTTACCGACCCATACGGCAGCATCGTTGTAAAGACTTGCTCGAAAGTAATCTCTCCCGTATAGATACGGGCACAGGCAATTACCCCGCCGTGCGTAAAAACAGCTACCTGCCGGTAGGGCAACCGCCGCAACTCATCGAGAAAGGCCGTAACTCGCCGGTATTGGTCCATGAACGACTCGCCTCCCTCCGTAGGCGTATCTATCCACTGTTCATACCAGGCCAACAGTTGCGGGCCCGAAAGGTTCTCCCAACGTTGCATCTCCCAACGGCCGAAATTCAGCTCCATCAACCGGGCATCGACACGTGCCTCGCCATAGCCGCAAAACCGGGCCAACCGCACACAACGGCTCAGCGGACTGCTATATACGGCATCGAAACGGCCCGGCTGCAACCGTTCGACAACAACCCCGGCCTCCTGTTCAAAGCTATCTTTTAACGGGACATCGGTCTGTCCGTAACAAGTCCCCGGCGGAACATCTACTGCCGTATGCCGAATCAAGGTTATCTCCATCCTCCTGAATAGATAAAAAGTATCGTTATATAAAAAGACAATTCACACAACAGCATAACAGCGCCACAACAATCGCCCGTATATCCTCCTATTTTCCTCTTCAAGAAAATGACCAGCGCCAGGAAAAGAATGACCGGAACAGCTATCCCCGGCCAGTAGCGCACAGGGAAAAGGAGAAGTACCGGCAAAAGGGCAAACAACAAGGAGAGCGTCAGCTTCGGCCCCGACATCCGGGCATATACCACGCCCGATTTGCTTTGTTCTCGGGCATAGGGCAACAGATTGACAATCATACCGGTTACCCCTTTTGCCAACGGATCGGCCACCAGTAACAACAAGCAGCGTAATACCAGCGGCAAGGAGGTCAGTAACGACACCGCAAACAGAAAATAAAAGATAAGGGCTATCACCCCGTAGGTACCAATATGCGAATCTTTCATAATGGACAAGATTCGCTGGCGGTCGCTGCCTCCACCAAAACCGTCGAAAAAGTCGGCCAAACCGTCCTCATGCAACGCCCCCGTCAGCAACAGCCTTACCGAAAGGGCTATCACCACGGCAACGGTTGCCGGAAACAGGTGCGAGGCATAGAAGAGCGCCGCCGCAGAGATGCCTCCGGTTACCCACCCCACCAACGGCCAATAGGGAATAATCCGGGAAAAGTTCTCTCCCGACACATCCACCCATCGCCACAAAGGAAGACGGGTAAAAAAAACAAATGCAGCCAATACAGATTTCATTTTCAGGTATATTTCAAGTTTTTATCTCCACAACTATATCGTATTATCATCTCTCCACAAAGTACATATAGAGATATACCGGAACAAATCCCGAGAATCCCCCTTCCAGAAAACGCGTATCAATCCGGATAGAGGCGCTCCTTTACATTTTCGGTCAATTGCTCCTGATAGAGGGTCAGTTCAAGCAGATGCAGGTTCCCTTTCTTGAACAACGACGAGAGGGAGGGCTCATAAGCGGTTCCCGGATCAAGGCCCGTTACCAGCAGGGCTTTCGTTCCGGAATCTATCCTCACCGAAACGGTATCGTTGAGGGGAGCCACACGCTCGTCTGTCGCCCAATTTACCGGATTAATCACTGCCACATTGCCTTGGCTTACTACCGGAGAGAGGGCCGAGAGGTCTGTAACCGAGTTGTAGCAAACCGTTACGCCCCGGTCCGTACGTCCCGTAGCCAATACGAGACGAGGAGATTGGTCCATATCTTCCTGCGTAATGCGGTATCCGATGACATAGGCCGCAGCCATCTGGTTAAAATCGTCATCGCTCATGGCCTTCACCAACTCTACGACGCCTTTACCTCCCTGACTGAAACCGGCCAGCACGAATTTCCGGCCGCCATTGAGGTGTTCCATGTAATAGTCAAACGCGGCTTTTATGTCTGCCATGGTCTGTGGAAAACGTTTCTCCACCACGGCATCGCCCTCCATCCAGGAGTTCAACGAAATCTGCCGGTAATAGGGGGCAAAAAAGTTGGCACTATCCCCGAATATGGCATCGGCCAGTTCGTACGAAGGGCGCATCTGCTCGCGTTGTTGTGCATCGGCAATATCGGCGTAATGGTGTACCTCGCCGGACGAATCTTCCCAATCGAAAATACAAGTGGGCAAGATATAAAATACATCTGCCTTGGAACGATCTACGGCCTTTCCGTTGTCATACCAGGCAGAAGATAACGCATAATCGACCTCCGAACAGGAGCGCTCTTCGGCCTCTTTGCACGACACAACCCATAACAGCAATATGGGTAAAAACCATATCGGTTTCATCCTTTTCTGTTTGTGTACCATAAAGAATCCTTTTTACAACCGGACAGCACCATCCGGAGCCGTCTCTTTTTCTTAAAAATATTTGGTTACCTGTGCGTTATCGAATGTATTCATCTCGTTGATCATGCGTACGGCCGACGCTAAAATGGGATAGGCGCAGATCGCCCCCGTACCTTCGCCCAGACGCAGACTGAGAGATAGCAAAGGTTTGGCCCCCAGGTAGCGCAACACCCGGGCATGGCCGGCTTCGTCGCCTTGATGTCCGAATACGGCATACGCCAAAACAGCGGGATACAGCTTGGAGGCGGCCAGGATGCAGTTGGTCATGATGAACCCATCGACCAGAACGACCATCCCCAACTCGGCAGCCCGCAACATCCCGCCCACGGCCATGACCATCTCATACCCACCGAAGTAACGCATGACCTCGCAGACATCGCTGCTCCCGGGATAGCGCTGCAACGCTTCTGCCAGAACCCGCTCCTTGTGAGAAATGCCCGAGGCGTCGAGCCCGCTGCCCGCCCCCACGCAATCGTGCAGGGGGATACCGGTCAGACAGGTCATCCACATCGAAGAGGCCGAGGTATTGCCTATCCCCATCTCTCCAAAACTGATCACGTTGCACCCCCTCCGGTGGCAATCGGTTACCACGTCGGCCCCGACCTCGATGGCCCGCTCCATCTCTTCAAGGGTCATGGCCGGCTCGTACAAAAAGTTGCGAGTTCCTTTCCGGATTTTCCGGTTTATCAACCCCTCTACCGGCGGGAAATCGAAATCTACCCCGGCATCTACCACTTGGAGGGAAAAACCGTGCTGACGGGCCAAAAAGTTGACGCCGGCTCCGCCCGAGAGGAAATTGGAAATCATCTGGCGGGTAACCTCCTTGGGTGAAAGGCTTACTCCCTCGTCGGCGATGCCGTGGTCGGCGGCAAACACCACGTTGCAAGGCGCCGTGAGCCGAGGCGTGAGCGTCTGCTGAATCAACCCCACCTGCAACGCCAATTCTTCCAAACGGCCCAACGAACCCTTGGGTTTGGTCAGGTTGTCTATCTTGTTTTGCAGCCGGTCTGCCAAAGCTCGATCCGGCTCCTCAATCTTGAACTGTCTCATCTTCTTCCTCTTTCTTTATGGTTACGGGGATACCCGACACCATCCAGATTACCTCATCGGCTCTCCGGGCGATGTACTGGTTTACCCATCCTTGCAGGTCGGCAAAGTGCCGCTGAACGGGATTTTCTGCCATTCCGCCGCAACCGATCTCATTGGTTACAAAAATAAACACTGCCTCTTGCTTTATCAATTCGTCGAACGATTTTTTGATCTCCTCCAACGACTGCTCTACCGACCCCTCCGAATCATAGAAAAAATTGGTACACCACAGCGTAACGCAATCGATTACGACAACTCTTCCGGTGAAGTCGTGCCGACAGAGGTATTTCTCTTCTTCTACCGTCTCCCACTCGGAACCCCTGTCTCGCCGATGGCGCTCGATACGGCGGTGATGCTCCTCGTCCCATATCCGGGACGTGGCC
>DVNA01000077.1 GCA_018714665.1 Candidatus Gallibacteroides avistercoris
TCTTTCCACCTTCATAAAAAGGATTGTTACGCCATCCCAGCTTCTGAGTAGAGAAGCCTATAAGACCACAATGGGAGGCTATGGTAGGCAGTGTATATCCAAAACCAAAACAGTCGGGCAAGAATATATCCGTCGATTTTACACCAAATTCATTCTTGTAGAACATTTGTCCAAGCAAAATATTCTTGAAAAACGATTCCGGAGAGGGGATGTTGGTATCGGTTGCATCCCACGTACTTCCTGAGATGTGCCAACGGCCTTCCTGGATATATTTCTTGATCCGTTCATATTCCAACGGGTAGTACTCTTTCATCCAGTTGTACTTAACGGCTCCTTCAAAATTAAATACATAATTGGGATAGTTGTCCAACAACCAAAGATTCTGAACCAACGTATTATAGACATACTTGTCAATGGTTGTACGGACATCCCAATTCCACTGAGTGTCCAAATGCGCATCCGCCACCAGATAAACCGTAGGCGTCTGTTCTTGTCCGGCTTCTTGGGCGGACAATCCTCCTGCCCCCATAATGAGACAGATAGATGCTAATAATAATTTGTGTTTCATTGTGATGAGTTTTGTTGATTGCTTTTATCCCATAAAGGTAGCCTTTTTTTATCTTTTACGCATATTTTCTGTCATTTTTTTTAATTCATCCTAAAAAAAAACGTTTCATATAAAAAAGTGTACCGAACCGACCGTTGAATAATGGTTCAATACACTTTTACATAATATTTCTACTTCTGTTACAAAAACTCTTCGGAATAGTGTACTCCGGGCAATGCGCGACAATTATAACGCGAAGCCATGATCTCTCCATAGGCTCCGGCCGAACGCAATACGATTAAGTCTCCACGCTTCGTTCCATTCAACTCCATGGCTTTTCCAAAACAGTCGGACGATTCACAAATGGGGCCGACCACATCATACTGTTCCATGGGTGCCTCCGAACTGATATTCTCTATTTTGTGATAAGCATCATACAACGCAGGACGTATCAAATCGGTCATACCGGCATCGACTATAACAAATTTCTTATTGATACCCTCTTTTACATAAAGGGTCTTGGTAACCAGACTTCCACATTGAGCCACCACTGAACGCCCTAGTTCAAAATGTAATTCCTGTTTCGGACGCAATTTCAAATGTTTCTTAAATGTAGCAAAATAAGAAGCAAAATCGGGTATGGGTTTCCTGTTGGGATGCTCGTAATCAATTCCCAATCCTCCGCCAACATTAATCGTATCGACAATCAACATCCTTCTGTAAAGGCTCTCTTGTATTTCATTGATACGTACACACAACCCTTTAAATACATCCATATCTGTAATCTGGGAACCTATATGAAAATGTAATCCAACCAACTGGATATTGGGCAAGGTAGTGATCCGATCCAATACAACATCCAATTGAGAAAGATTTATTCCGAATTTATTCTCATTCAATCCGGTAGTGATTTTATGATGAGTATGGGCATCAACATTCGGATTCAACCGCAAAGCCACCCGGGCTTTTTTATTTTTAGCTCCGGCCAGTTCATCAATCACTTCCAATTCTGGAATGGATTCTACATTAAAACAGAATATGTCGCTATCCAATCCTAAATTAATCTCCCAATCAGCTTTCCCCACTCCGGCAAAGACTATCTTTCCGGCCGGGAAACCAGCTTTCAAAACAGCATTTATCTCCCCGCCACTGACACAATCGGCTCCAAATCCGTTTTCCCGAATAATAGCGAGTATTTTTTCATTGGCATTGGCCTTTACGGCATAATGTACGTGATAATTGTACTTGGATGACTCTTTTTTCAATTCAGCCAACGTTGCACGAAGCAAATCCGTATCGTAATAGTAGAACGGCGTGGCCAGATTTTTCATTTTTTCTACGGGAAATTTTCCTTTCATATATCAAATGTTTATTCGTTTTCAAAAAAACGGACACCTGCAAACCTTGGGAGTATTCTCCTTCCATTAGCAGATATCCGTTTCGGATCTGGATTATTCAAACAACGATGCACTTAACGCTTGCAACGCAGCTTTTTTGTCTTCGCTCTTTACCAGGAATGATATGTTATAGTTACTACCTCCGTATGAAATCATACGTACCGGAATATTACGCAATGCTTCTACGGCTTTGGACTCAAACCCCACATTGCTCCATTCCATGTCTCCAACGACACAAATGATAACCATATCTTTATCGACCGTTACGGTTCCGAATTTTTTCAGATCGTCGAGAATCTCCGTCAGGTGTTTGGTATTGTCAATCGTAACGGATACGCCTACCTCCGAGGTGGTTACCATATCGATAGCGGTCTGATAGCTTTCAAAAATCTCGAATACTTTACGCAAGAAGCCGTAAGCCAACAACATCCGGCCAGATTTTATCTTGATAGAGGTAATACCATCTTTGGCGGCTACCGCCTTGATTTTACTGCTTTCGGTCTGATTGTAAATCAATGTACCAGGAGCTTCGGGCTCCATCGTATTGAGCAAACGAACCGGGATATTATTCAACTTGGCAGGAAGAATACAAGTAGGGTGAAGTATCTTGGCCCCGAAATATGCCAACTCGGCAGCTTCTTCAAAATGCAAATTTCTGACAGGCTTGGTATTCTCTACATAACGGGGATCGTTGTTATGCATACCGTCTATATCCGTCCATATCTGGATTTCATCGGCCATAACGGCAGCGCCTATCAGCGATGCAGAATAGTCGCTTCCGCCCCGTTGCAGATTATCAATCTCTCCATAAGCATTGCGACAAATAAATCCCTGCGTAATGTAAATGGTTGCATCAGGTTTTGCTGCCAACTGTGCAGATAATTTTTCTTTGATATAAACCGGATCGGGTTCTGCATTACGGTCGGTACGCATAAATTCAAGAGCCGGAAGTAGTTCTGACTTGACACCCGTCTCGTTCAAATACAGATTTACCATGGCCGTTGACATCAATTCACCTTGCGCCAACACGACTTTTTCTTCAAACATGGTAAAAAGATCTTTGGTAAAAGAGCGGATATAATCAAAATGAGATTTTACAATTTCGGTTGCTTTTTGTTTATATACTTCGGTCGAATAGAGCTCGTCAATGACCTTCATGTATTTTTTTTCGAGGGCATTGATTGTTTCGTTTGCTCCATCGGAATTTTTCTTATACAGATAATCCGATATTTCTACCAGGGTGTTCGTTGTTCCGGACATGGCAGAAAGTACGACGATTTTCTGTTCCCCATCGCAAATCAATTTGGCCACATCTTTCATTCTCTGTGCTGAACCCACAGAAGTTCCACCAAACTTTAAAACTTTCATTTTTCGTTCTACTGTTAAATTATTTGTATAATATATTACCCTCTTCTCGGGCTGTTGTTTACTATTAATTATTCGTTATTTTCTTCAACTTCATGCAGATGGCGGTTTTCGCACTTCAACAATCTTCCGGGAAATTCTTTTACCAGATGATGGTTGTGGGTGGTCATAATCACAGCCGTACCCGTATGACAAATATTATGAAGCAAAGCAACAATGGTACGGCCGGTTTCGGGATCGAGGTTACCCGTAGGTTCATCTGCCAATATCAACTGAGGTGAGTTGAGCAACGATCGTGCTATAACGATTCGTTGTTGTTCGCCTCCCGACAGCTCGTGGGGCATTTTATACGCCTTGGTGTGCATCCCTACCTGATGCAAAACTTCTTCGATACGATCGGCTATCTCCTGTTTGCGCGTCCATCCTGTCGCTTTCAATACGAATTGCAAGTTTTCAAAAACAGAACGATCGGTCAATAACTGAAAATCTTGAAAAACAACACCTATCTTACGACGCAAATAGGGTATCTCCCTTCGTTTCAACCGTTTGATATCATAATCCAACACCGAGGCTTCTCCATCGGATATGGGGATTTCTCCGTATATAGTTTTCAGAAGGCTGCTTTTCCCTGATCCTACTTTGCCGATAAAATAGACAAACTCGCCAGCATAGAGCTTCATGTTTACATCCCGCAAAACAATCTGCTCCTGGCGACAGATCTCTACGTTTTCGTAATGTATCAGCAGTTGTTCTCCCATAATCGATCGTATTACAAATTATATCTCTTTTTTATTTCTGCGGCTATATCATCAATACCGTATCCGGACAGAGACAAGAGTCGTTGCAACGAGACGACAATCTCTGCCGCTGTGGCGACCGGCTGCTCTGTGGATGCCAATTCGGATACCTGCCGTTGTATATTCTCAACAACTACCGGGGCTTCCGGTTTTTCATCAGAGTCAACCTGTTTTTGCAACGATTTCAACAAAAGGAGGTCTTCCCGGTTTACTTCATCAAAACAGGTGTCACTACCGGTATGACAAACCGGACCGACCGGACGCACTTCTATCAGAAGCGTATCGTTATCGCAATCTACTTTTACCGACTCTACGTATAAAAAGTTTCCACTGGTCTCTCCCTTGGTCCACAACCTATTTTTCGTACGGCTGAAAAAGGTTACTTTCCCGGTCTCTTGTGTCTTTTCCCAAGCCGGCTCGTTCATAAAGCCCAGCATCAACACTTTTGACGTACAACTATCCTGTATAATGGCCGGGACAAGCCCGCCCATTTTTTCAAAATCTATTTTCATCTCCTTTTTGCTTACAATCTTACACATACGCCCTCGGTGGCAAGGTATGTTTTCAAATCGTGTATATCTATTTCTCCGAAATGAAATACGCTGGCTGCTAACGCGGCATCGGCATGCCCTTGCAAAAATGCGTCCCTGAAATGTTCTCGCTTGCCAGCACCTCCCGAAGCGATGACCGGGATATTCAGGTCTTGACTCAGGCGATTTAAAGCATCGTTGGCATAACCGTCTTTCACCCCGTCGTGTGTCATACTGGTAAACAATATCTCTCCGGCACCTCTCTCCTGCGCCTCTTTGGCCCAAGAGAAAAGTTCTCGATCGGTCGGTACGCGACCACCGTTCAAGTAGCAACGCCACATATCCGGTTCAAAGTTAGCATCTATTGCGACAACACAAACCTGACAACCGAAATTTTTTGCAATTTCTTCT
>DVNA01000078.1 GCA_018714665.1 Candidatus Gallibacteroides avistercoris
GGCATCTTTTCCTTCCCAACAGCAAACAATAACCGGACATGCCATCATACTGCTTTTTACTCGGTTGAAGTAAGGTTTTTCTGCTAAATGGGAATAGTGTATATTCAAAATAGCATCGTTTAATTGCATCATCTTTAATCCAATTAAAACAAGTCCTTTTTTTTCAAATCGAGTTATTATTTCGCCGATAATACCACGTTGTATAGCCGACGGTTTCAGGATAACAAGTGTCGTTTCCATGGGAAGATTTGAGTATAAAATCTTAACGCTCTCAAAGTTATAAAAATAAATTTTTGAAGCAAAATCCATGAACTCTATTCTTGTTTTTTATTTTTCTTTATGAGTTTGTCTTTTGCTTGTATTAAATTGATAATAAGAAGATTGTGCTATTTGTACAGGAGTATTAAAAAAGCATAAATATACACGGCCATTAATATAAGAAAGATTAGCTGATAGCTCCCCAGTTTATTTTTTTACGGAAGATTTTCTCTAATTGTTTTTTCAGTACGTAATGTTCTGGCAATGACAGATCGGGATCTTTATCCAGTATCTCTGAGGCTATATTGCGTGCTTGTTGTAGAATTTGACCATCTTTGGCCAGATTGGCTATTTTGAGGTCAAAGGCGATTCCACTCTGTTGAGTTCCTTCCAGGTCTCCGGGTCCACGTAGTTGTAGATCGGCCTCGGAAATTTCAAATCCGTCGTTACTGCGAACCATAATATCAAGTCGTTTTCGGGTCTCTGTCGATAGCTTGTGCGAGGTTACCAGGATACAATACGATTGGTCGGCTCCGCGTCCTACCCGTCCCCGTAATTGGTGCAGTTGCGATAGTCCGAAACGTTCGGCATTTTCTATGACCATTACAGAAGCATTCGGAACGTTTACTCCAACCTCTATGACAGTAGTGGCTACCATTATTTGAGCTTTCCCTGTTGCAAACCTTTGCATTTGAGCCTCTTTTTCTGACGGTTTCATTTTTCCGTGAACCATGCAGATTTCGTATTCCGGAAATTGTTCCCGGATTAACTGATATCCTTGTTCCAGATTTTTGAGATCTATCTTTTCGCTCTCCTGTATGAGCGGATATACGATGTAGATTTGCCTACCCTCTTCGATTTGTTTGCGGATGGCTCCGTAAAGAGAACTTCGTTGGTTGTCGTACCGATGAAGGGTTTGTATCGGTTTTCTTCCGGGAGGGAGCTCGTCGATTACAGAAACGTCCAAATCTCCATATACGGTCATGGCTAGTGTTCGGGGAATGGGGGTGGCTGTCATGACAAGTACGTGTGGAGGCGAGAGGTTTTTTTTCCAGAGTTCGGCTCGTTGGGCTACCCCGAAACGATGCTGTTCGTCTATGATTACCAAGCCGAGGTTGGAGAATACCACATAATCTTCCAATAGCGCGTGTGTGCCGATGAGAATATCTGTTTCTCCCGATAAGAGGGCATTTTGTATACGTTCTTTTTCTGATTTCTTGGTAGAACCGGTCAAGAGCTCTACGTGTAATCCCATATCCGACAGCATTCGGGTGATGGTATCATAATGCTGAGCCGACAGGATTTCGGTCGGAGCCATGATGCACGTCTGGAAACCGTTATCGACCGCCATCAGGGCAGCCATCAGGGCTACCAATGTCTTGCCGCTACCCACGTCTCCTTGTAACAGGCGGTTCATTTGTCGTCCGCTACCTACATCCTGACGAATTTCCCGTAATACCCGTTTTTGTGCTCCTGTCAGTTCGAACGGAAGATAGTGTTCATAAAAGGTGTTGAAATAGTGTCCGATACGACGGAATAAGAAGCCTCCATATTTCAATCTTTTCATTTTGCTGTATCTCAGGATGTTGAGTTGCAGGTAAAACAGTTCTTCGAATTTTAAACGGAATAGGGCTTTTCGTAAAGCCTCGGGAGAGGTGGGGAAATGACTGTTTTTCAGGGCATCGTACAAATACATCAGATTTGCCCGGGAAATGATCTCGGCAGGAAGTGTCTCCGGCATGGTTTTGGAAATGTTTTTCCAAAGCGATGCCATTATTTTTTGAATGGCCTTGGAGTTGAGAAAATGGTTCTTCATCTTCTCGGTAGTGTGGTAATAGGGCGTTAGTCCAGACAGGGCATCGTTGTATTCGTTTGACGCATCTATCTCCGGATGGGCAATATTCAATTTGTTCCCAAATACGGTAGGTTTTCCAAATACGGTATATTCTACGCCGGTTTTGTACCGGTCTGTGATGTATTTTATGCCTTTGAACCAAACTAATTCTATTTGGCCAGTTCCGTCAGAGAAAGTTGCCGTTAACCGTTTTCTACGTCCGGTACCTTGTAATTCGTATCCGGTAATGTATCCTTTTAATTGGATATACGGCATATTTCCATCTATCTCGTTTATGCGATAAGTGCGACTGCGGTCGATGTATTTGTATGGAAAATGGTATAATAACTCTTCTGCCGAAGAGATGTTCAATTCGGTTTTCAGCAATTCGGCACGTTTAGGGCCTACTCCTGGTAAGAACTTTATGTTCAGGTTAGCTAAATCCGTCATGGTTTTAGAAACGTTTCTGCCAGAATCAGGTCGATGGGGGTGGTTATTTTTATATTTTTGGGGTGTCCGTTTATGGTAAATACATTGAATCCGCTTTGTTCTACCACCGAGGCATCGTCTGTAAAGTCGGGATGATACGGGGAAGAATAGGCCTGTTTTAACCATCCTATCTTGAATGTTTGGGGGGTCTGTACAAAACAGTAATTTGAGCGGTTGCAGGCGAAAGATGTTTGGTTTTTACCGATTTTACGGATGGAGTCCGTTACAGGTATAACCGGTATGGCAGATCCTTTTTGGGCTGCTGTTTCGTATGCCGTAGTCAATATCTCTTTTGAGATAAAAGGTCGAACCCCGTCGTGTACGGCAACGATACCTTCTGTTTCGATTTTGTCCAAAGCGTTTTTGACCGATTGGTAACGGGTATCACCTCCGTTTACAACAATGACGGGTATCTCAAAGTGATACTCTTTGCACAATGTTTGCCAATGTACTTGTTGGTCTTGGGGAAGTGCCAATATAATGGCTATGTCAGGATCAAAATCGTAAAAGGCCTGAATGGTTCTCATTAGAATGGGAATGCCTCCTATGGGAATGAATTGTTTGGGAATTTCTTTCCCCATCCTAACTCCTTTACCTCCGGCCACGATGATGGCATATTTTTTCATTCAAGTTTGAGTTTGTTTCAGCTATCAAAGATACGAAAAATCGTTTTTTTGTAGAAAAGAGAAGCGCCCGTTTTTAACGGACGCTTCTCTGATATTGTTTGCAATAATTGTTGGAAAGATAATTAGATGATATATTGTGCGCTGATAGATTCATTGGAAAGAACTCGTCGAATCGTATCGGCAAACATATCGGCGATGTCTATGATTCTTACCTTGGGACACTCTTTTTGATAGGGGATACTGTTGGTGAAAATCATTTCAGTCAGTTTGGATTTCATAACCCGTTCGGTTGCCGGGTCTGACATAACGGCATGGCTGGCAATGGCGCGTACCGATGCGGCACCGTTTTCCATCATCAAATCGGCAGCTTTGGTAATAGTGCCTGCGGTATCTACCATATCGTCAATCAAAACGACGTTTTTCCCTTTGACGTCTCCGATAACGGTCATGCTTTCTATTTCATTGGCTCTGGCTCTTGATTTGTGGCATAAAACCATCGGGGCGTCGAAATATTTGGCGTATGTGTTGGCACGTTTAGCTCCACCAACGTCGGGTGTGGCGATAACCATATTTTCAAGATGCAGGGAGTTGATATACGGGCCAAATATAGTAGATGCATAGAGATGATCAACCGGAACGTCGAAAAATCCTTGTATCTGGTCTGCATGCAGATCCATGGTAATCAATCGGTCTATACCTGCTACACTCAGCAAATCGGCAATCAGTTTGGCAGCTATTGAGACACGGGGTTTGTCTTTTCTATCTTGACGAGCCCAACCAAAATAGGGAACGACTGCTATGATGGATTTGGCCGATGCTCGTTTGGCGGCATCAATCATCAACAACAGTTCCATCAAGTTGTCAGAGTTGGGGAATGTGGATTGAACCAGATAAACCTGACAGCCTCTGATGGACTCTTCAAAAGATACGGCAAATTCTCCGTCAGCGAAATGCTGGATGTTCATTTTCCCTAATTCGCAGCCTAAACTGTTACATATTTTTTCGGCTAAGTAGTGGGATTTGGTCCCTGCAAAGATTTTAAATTTTGGTCCTTGACTCATGGTGGTAAATATGTGATAAATCGTATTTGCTAATTTTGGCGCAAAGGTATAATTTCTATTTGTATTTTCTCCGCGATTCCTGTTTTTTTTTCGTCTTTGTGTCGGTTGTATGAATTTTTGTTTTCCAGATGACAGCACTGTGTGCTTTTATTGGCGTATCGAACCTGTTTTGCGGGTTGAGCGGGGCTTCTTTTTCTTCCAATGTCAATAGCTCCTTGAATAGAAGTTTTTCTGTTGTTTCGGGTATCTCTGCTACATCGAACGCGTGTTGGGGAATTTTGATGGATACGGTGGTATCTCTGTCGTCAAAATTGACAGCAATCAAAATGAACTCGTTTTGGTATTTTCTGAAAAAGCAATATTGTTTGTATGCGTTGAATTGCGGATTGTCGAGATTGACATACATTAGATCGAAGAATGTCCCTTCTCGTATGGCTTTTTCCCGGTTACAACAGGTCAATATTTTTTTGTACAGAGTACGTAACTCTTTCTGTTGGGAAGATAACCGGGCAGTGTTGAATTTTTTTTCGTTTACCCAGTTACGTACGGTATTGATACTCCAATAATCGAAGATGGTTGTTCTACCGTCTTTCCCGCTGAATCCTTCACAATCCATGCCCGCTTCGCCCAGTTCCTGTCCGAAATAGAGCATAAACGGGTTGGTGTTCATCATGGCCGACACGACCAGGGCAGGGATGGCTTTTTGCGGGTCTCCTGCAAAATATTCCGAAGCAATGCGTTGTTCGTCGTGGTTTTCCAGAAAATTCAACATATGACCTTTTATGTCGTCCAGCGATTGCCAGCAAGCGGTTATCTGGGAGGCCGGTCTGTATCCGCCGACAACCTCTCTCAATAGATCATACAGGCCTACCTTGTCGTATAGATAGTCGAATTTGCCGTTGAACAGGTAATTTCGATATTCGTACGGATTATACACTTCTGCAATAAAATCTATGTGTGGAAACTTGTCTTTGATTTGCGGGATAACCCATCCCCAGAATGCAACGGGAACCATTTCGGCCATATCGCATCGGAAGCCATCTATTTGTTTCGATGCCCAGAAGAGAAGGATGTCCCGCATTTTAATCCAGGTATTAGGTATCGGATCAAAGTGGGTTTGTCGGTTGTTCAAGTAATCTATCCCATAGTTCAATTTTACGGTTTCGTACCAGTCGTTGATGCCTGGATAGGCTCCAAAACAGTCGTTTCCGGTGGCTTTTGCTGGATATTCGTGGTATTTTTCAGCCCCTTCTCCTAGCGGGAATTGTCCACAAAATTCTTGTCGGGGTATGTAATAAAAATTATTGTTGGGCGAGAAATGAGTCTCTGTATTGTCATCTTCCCCCAAATCTTTTGTTCCAGCAGGTTTTTTGTCTGAGTGGTATTGTCGGGCCACATGGTTCGGTACAAAGTCGATGATCATTTTCAATCCAGCCTCGTGTGTTCGTGTAACCAATGCTTCGAACTCTTTCATTCTGTTTTGGGGGATCTCCGCCAGATCGGGATCAACATCATAATAATCTTTTATGGCATAGGGAGATCCGGCTTTTCCCTTTACGATATAGGGGTTGTCCTTTCGGATGCCGTATTGAGTATAGTCGGTTTGAGTGGCGTGTTCGATAATTCCGGTGTACCAGATATGGGTACACCCCAGGGTATGTATTTCGTGTAAGGCTTTGGGCGTAAAGTCCGAAAATTTCCCACATCCGTTTTCCTGTAATGTACCGTTGGGCTTACAACAGTTGTTCATATTGCCGAAAAGGCGAGTAAATACTTGGTATATAATTATTTTCTGATTCATAATTAAGTGTTCGATTTCAGAGATTGTAAAACTTTTAAGGTATCTTTATACCCGAAATCAGCTATTTTTTCGATGTTATCTAGGTCAAATATGTTGTATTGTGTTGTTTCGTTCGTTTGTACGAGAATGTCGCATAGTTTTATGTCTTCGAAGCTGTTCGATTTAAACATGAAACCGTAAGATCGTTCGGCAATACCTATGATTGTTTGCTTGTATTGGTTCGTTACCAACGGGTTGACATTGATACCTATGACCGTGTCGCATAAATGGCGGATGGGTTTTACCGGGAAATTCCGGAATACGCCGCCATCAACGTAATGGACGTTGTGGATACAGATTGGATGGAAAACGACAGGGATACAACAAGAGGCACATATTACGTCGATGATAGGGCCGCTGTTGAAAGATACGCTTTCTCCATGGTCCAGGTCGGTGGCTGTAACCACTAACGGGTATTGAAGTTCTTCAAATTGCTTGGCCCGGAGAATCTTTTTTAATAGGCTTCTGAATCCCTCCATTTTGAAAAAACCGGAACGAGGTATGGTTATTTCTACCAAGTCACTGAATTTGACGGAAGAGAATATCTCTATCATTTCTTCGGGGGAGTAACCGTCTGCATACAAGACTCCGATGATGGAACCGGCACTTACTCCGGAGATGATATCCGGTTTTATACCGGCCTCTTCCAGCGCTTTCAAGGCTCCGATATGGGCAAATCCCCTGGCGCCTCCACCGCTTAATGCCAAACCTGTTGCGTATTTTCTTTTCTCTTTGTTATTGGGTTTTTCCATTTTGCGGATATTTTTTAGGCTAAGTTACGAAAAACTGCCATGTCTGAAAAATAAAACGGATATTTTGTCTGGCAGAACATAAGATAGACAAAAAATACCTAATTTTGTAAAAGAAAAAACGTATAATCAGAACCTATGAAAGCTATTTACGGATTGTTGGGATATCCGCTGGGACACTCTTTCTCTAAAATGTATTTTAACGAGAAGTTCCAGTCTGAGAACATTCTGGCGGAATATCGTAATTTTGAGATAGAGGATATTTCTTTAATAAGAGAGGTGGTGCTTACCGAGCCTAATCTGTGTGGATTA
>DVNA01000079.1 GCA_018714665.1 Candidatus Gallibacteroides avistercoris
AAGGCCGCCACCGGCTACCTGGTTGGCTTCCAGTTCATCCGAGATATGCAACTTGTCTGATACGACCATCTTGACATCCCTGTAAATACCGCTGTAATAGTAGAAATCCAATCGGTCTTGCGGTTTTCCCGGAGGGGTTAGTGAATCGTATTCGGCTGATACGCGCAAAGCCAGCAAGTTGTTGTTTCCCCAGTCGATGTAGTCGGAGATATCCGATGTAAAGCCTATATATCCACCTTTGTGCTCAGACACTTTATGACCGTTGACAAATAATTCGCAGGCATTCATCACGCCTTCAAACGAGATTGCGATGCGTTTGCCCTCATAGCTTTTCGGCAATTTAAAATATCGCCGGTACCAACCGATGCCATCGTAAATCACGTTACCGCCGCAATGTTTCTTTTCCAGTTGCATGATATGCGGAACAGTTGCCGGTATCCATTGGGAGTCGTCTAAACCGACCTCCTGTCCATTTTCTGTTTCTCCACGGAAGAAAGCCCAGTCGTTATTCATATTGAACGTGATGCGGGGGTTATCCTTTTCTGTACAGGCCTGGCAGATCGACAAGAGCAGCAATAACCACATGCACCCAATTTTAGTAGATACATTCATAATAATAGATGGTTTCGTTTTTTGTTGATAGGTTTTTGGTTGGTTTTATTAGGGTTATCTCCTTATTTCAGCAGCATTGGGATAGGGGGCTATTTCAGCAGCCTGGATGGTAGCTCCGTTCGCTGTTTGGCGCAACCCGAGGATCAAGACGTTCTTTTTGTCTTTCCCGATATTCAGCCAACATTCGGGCAGGTAGAATTCGCGTTGCGGGCCGGCTTCCCAATGACGTCCGATGTTATGACCGTTCAACCACATATATCCGTTGCCGGAAGCATTGATCCTCATCAACCATGGAATCCAAACCGAGGGATTCTTTTCCGGAAGGCTAAATTCTATTCTGTACCAAGTGAATAACCCGTCTTGTGAGGATTTGGGTTGAACGCCGTTCCCCTTTCGGGGTATCTCCATTTGGGTATTTAACGCTATCGTTTCCCAATCGTTGGCATCGAAGGAGGGATCGGTCCATCCGTCTGTTATTCCGGCGGGATCTTTGGCGATCTCCCAGTTCAAGGGATGTGTCAGGGCTGTTTCCGTTAACGACAGTCCGGCCTGACGGATACCGGCCAACTCTTCCATCGGGACATAACCGTGGGCATGGCCCAGATTTTCATATACGACCAATATCTCATTTTCACCCGGTTGTAATGTACCCGATACGTCGAAGCGGTTGTCGTATTCATCCGGGCGGATACGTTCAAAACAGTTCCGGGTGGTCCATGTCTGTGCATCTGCCTTGTCCGGGAATAGCCGTTTTACCGGTTTCCCGTTGACCGATACGGATACGATATCCCGCGTGAACATATTGAAAAGCAGAAATTTTTCCTCCTTTGCCTGGGTAGCCGTTAAATTGACTTTGGCCCGATACAGACTGTATCGGAAATCGTTTACATCTAAATCGGATAGCGATACCGGTTGCGGCAACGGTAACCATTTTGCGTTTTGGGAAACCTCTTCTTTGCGTTTGACCGATGCGATGCGTATCGGTTCCGGCAGGTTGGCGGGCCGTTTGATGGCTTTCTGTTTTTTAGGCCACCATTCACCGGCAGAACTTTTCTTTCCCGCAGGGATGACGAGGACCTTCGAGTCCAAAGCTCCCAAGTCATAATTGATTTCGATCGGATCAACTGACAAGGAGTCTGTTTGAGCCGTCTCATCGACAGTCATCAAGACCTTCTCTCCGTTCTGGTTGATGTTGTACATCGCTTCACGGGGACGGCTGATTTTTCCGGGCATCAGAGTCGTTTTTCCTCTTATCGGATTTTCCGGGTCGGTATTGTGTAAGAAGACGAATTTCGTTCCGTCTTGGGCGATGCGGACGCCACCGAATAGCGATTCAGGGGCATCTTGTAATTCACACGGTCCGCCGATGGTCCGAACCAGAAGTGGCTCAAATTGGTGGATGAACTCTCCGATACCTTTGGCTGCCAGGTATTTCTCTCCGACAGCACCGCTTTCACGAATTGCGGCATTGTAATCGTACGAGGTTGTCATCCCTCTCGCTCCCCATCCGGCGAAGTGAGTACCTCCGAAAAACATATAGTAGTTGATCCCGGTCCCGCCTCCTAACATCGTCATCAATCCGATTGCCTGGAAATGGCGGTAGTCTGAATAGTGCTCTTCGCTCAATGTGCCGGTTACCAGCGAGAACCATCCCCCTTGCAATTCTGTTACGAATCCCGGAGCATCGGGTTGACGCTGTTTTAGGGCCGTCATTCGGTGGGCACAGCTTGGAGCGTCTTTTTGTCCGACATAATAATTGTCGCAATCAAATACCTGCGACAACTCTTTGTCGTCGCTACCGCGGCATTCACTTGTCAGGCAGGTAAATACGGGAATATCCATGCCGCTGTTGCGGACTGACCGGTATAAGGCTTTCAAAAAGTCCGGTTTGTTTGAGCAGCCATGTGCATTGTATTCATTTTCTATTTGTATCATAATGATACCTTTTTCCCCTTTCTGTTTTCGGGTAATCTGTTCATCGGCCAACTCTTGGCAAACGGCATCGAACCAATGTACACACCAACGGATGTGTTGGGAGTCGGCACTCCGAAGCCAGAGCCCCTTTATATCGTCGGGGCGAAACTTGGCTAACCAACGCGGATAGGCTCCTCCCGAAAACTCAGCGCAAATAAACGGTCCGGGACGAACAATCGTATAGAACCCAAATTCCTCTTGTGCCATTGTCAGCCAGCGGCGTAAGTCAGAAAAGTCGAAATGGGTCGTATCTGCTATGTTGGCGGGCATGGTACGTTCGTGCCAATTCCACGGGACATACGTTTCTACGGTATTGAATCCGGCTTCTTTGATTTTTTTGAACCGGTCTCTCCATAACTCTTCCGGACAACGGAAATAGTGGAATGCGGCACTATATACGAATATATCTTGTCCGTCGATGGTCAGGCATGAACCGTCGTAGCGAATCCTGTCTGGGTGCATGAAATTTTTGGCGGGCTTTTCTGCCGAAATATAAAAACCTCCCAAGCATTGGGAAAACAGGCAGAAAAGGAAAAATAGCGTTTTTCTTTTTAGGTTAGATTGCAAATTCATAATGTTAAAATAAGTATATGTTTGATTGATAGAAAATACCTTTTGTTGTAATTGACTTGATGCTGTTGCCTTGGTTGTCTGAAAAATCCATTTCCGGCGTGAATTCACGTCGGAAATGGATTTTCCCCTTTCTTTCTTGAATGAATGTTTTTCCGGGTGCCAGAATACCGACCGTACCGGGTGTCGTGTTGGGTCTCGAAAATGGTTTGGAGAGATCCGATCTATTCAATCAAGAACCAGGTTGTTCCTTGCGCTTTGACCGAAACCGGCAGTAGCAGGTTGGCATCTTTGTCCAGTTGATACTCCGTACGTTGTCCGTCTGCCGTCATGACGGAGGCTTTCTCTTTTAAACCGGTATAGTAAAGCGGCAGGCGCATCTCTTTGCTTATGTCGTTGTCTGTCGGATTGAATACCACAACCATTCCCTTGTGCTGGATAAATGGATTTACGTGCATCATGCAATCCAGGTCTCGTCCGTTCGGGCGGCTGACGTGGATGATGTCGGAGGTCAGGATATCCCGGTATTTCTTGAACCAGTCTATCCATTTGGCAACCATCTGTTTGGTCTCGGGCGTATCGTATAGACGGTTACCCCGGATGGTCAAATGACAACCGCTGGCAAGATACTGTATCAGTTGTTGCTCGTAACGGTCGATGTTTTCGCACAGCGGCTCTAATCCTACTCGCGGATCATTCGTGTAGAATCCGACCAGTTGCAGGGTCATCCATCCCATGGGCGGTAGTTTATGCCACGTACCGTCGTAGATGTATTGCCGTCCCAATAAGAGTTGTTGTTGGGGAGTAAGGTTGGCGCTGGCTTCTCGATACCCCATGCCGGTTGAGTTCTGGCCGTTTAAGAAATACCAGTCGGGAATCGGTACGTACATTCCCCGTCGTTTTAGCTCGTGGATAACCTCCACTTGCGTTTTCCATTGTTCCCATTGCGAATCTTCCAATCCGCGGTGATGAGGATGTTGTGTCGAGGCGCAAACGTCCCCATGGTAAGGTCCGTCCATATTATAGGTCATCAACCCCGTTTTGTCGAAAAACTCCCACATCTTTGTGTAGTAGGTATCTTTCCATTCGCTGGCGATACATACGCTTTGCCCGAAAAGGCTGCCGGGTTTGTTCGTCTCCGGATTGATGCAATCGACGCTTTCACCACGTCCGCGGGAGGCTACCTGCAATTCGTAACCGCCCATTACGATACCCCGTTCTTGGGCGTAGGCTGCGATTCGATGCCATAATTGAACATAGGAAGAGTCTAAATTATCGTGGCTGATACCTGGCCATGCCATGATATCGAGTTGTTCCAACCCTAACTCTGCCAGCTGGTCGATAAAGGCTTTCAGCTTCTCTTCGTCGTGCGAGGTGATACCGCCCGAGATCAACGATTCGGTTACCTGGGGGGCCAACTTCTTGTATAAACGGCGGTGGCCCAGCGATTGGCGTTCGCGGTCGTCGCTATCCTGCAACAATTCGAACGTAATGTATGATTTGAAAGGGTTGTTATTGTCCACAATTACGTTGGGGCCCATGGGCAATGTGCTGATTAGCAGATTGCGGTGTTGGAATCCCAGGAACTTGTCTTCGGCCTGGTTATGGCTTGCCCAGGTGTTGTATTCCGGATCGACGTTCCACGTGGTGGTAGAGCTGCCGACGTGGTATTTTTTAGGCGTTCCGTTGTAGTGCATCAAGGCACTTCCCCGCAGGTCGGCATTGACCAATGCAAACGAATAGTCGCTTTCTACATGGATGCGGTTGATCTGGTCTTGGTTCATGGCTACGATTTCAGTCTCTATCTCGTTAAGAACGACTGAATCTTTTCCGTTGTTTCGTACCTCTATCCATTTGGCCATTACCGGGATACCCTGGTAGATTTCGTAATTCACCGATACTTCCAGCCCATTGACATCCGGCATACTCTCGGTCGGTTGATAGGTCATAATTACCCGCAATCCTTTGGCCGGCCAATCGGTTTCAACGGCATTGAATTTCGGCTCCCACGGGTAGCGTTTCAGGGGCTCTGCGGTTTCTACCTTTGTCAAGGTAAAGGCCTGTCGCGAAGCCTCCATGTCGGGTAACCACGTCTCTAATAAATAAGAATATTCCGGTTGTTTTTTTAATCCGCCTATTTCGTACCATACGCTATCGACCCGGATACGGGCTTCCGGTTTTATTGCCCGCAGGTATTCCGCTTCGTTCGATAGGTTTTTATACCCGATACAAGCCAGGTTCCCGCTTACATAAAAGGTGCGGGATACCAGTCCGTTGTCGATCCGGAACATGGAACTCAATTCGTCGTCGGATTGTAAAACTTGTAACCGGCAGGGTTCCTCAACAGGAGAGATCAACCAGTCTTTTTGCTGCCGGGTATCTGCAAAAGAGCTGACAAACTCTTTACCCAAGCCCGGTTCGTTGATTTGGGCAATCAACGCTTTTCTCTTTTCTACCTGTATTTTATCCTGTTTCTTTATCTCCTTGTAGTCTAACAAGAAATCGGCTCCCGGATCAAACGCTCCTTTTTTGAAGGTACTGTATCGTATTTCGTAGATTTCTCCGTTAAAAGCCTCTTCCTCTTTCTCGGAAATGGCGATGGAAAAATTTGGGGAGTGTCCTTTGGTCGGATTGAACGTGCCTGCCTTTTCTCCGTTAAACCAGGTCGTTCCCTCTTTTTCTTCAATGACCATGGCAAGGTGTGTCCAGACATCTTTGGCCACTTCTCCTATCTCTACTACATTTGATCCTCCGGAGATGAGAATCCAACGGTTATTCTTTTGTGCTATTACATAACCCTCTTTCCCATTTCCGTTCGCTACTACGATTTGTGTCTTTCCTTCGGTTGTATTCAGTCGGGGTTTCACCCAGACTTCCAGGATTTGATTTTCTGCCGGGTCTCCCAATGCATGAGTGAGTCGATAACCGTCCTCTTTTCCGTTAAAAAGGATAGAACCTTCGCCCTGCATCTTCTTATCTCCCGGTGCATCTGCATAAAAAACCGGATTTCCTACTACTTGTAGAACCTCGTCTCCCGTTACCGGTCGAATTTGTTCCGGGGCTATGGCATACGTGACGTTTCCGGATTTCCCGAAATTGTAATGTAAAACGGTTTTTACCTTGGCAACAACGGTACTGTTGGTTAACAATAAACAAAAAAACAGGAATCCTACTTTACTTTTCATGATACGTTTCAATTGCTTTGTTCTATATGGCTGGGTAGTAAATGATTGTAATTGTTCCTGGAAAGACAAAAGTAAGAATAAATTCTAAAATCGGGAATATTTATACCGTCATAAGTTTATTCTGTACGCTATCTCTTTGATCTGTTAAATATCAAGACTCCTTTGTTTTGGCAGAGAATCTCAATCCTTGGAATACACAAGCAAAATTGAAAATAAATACGGTTATATCGTCCAGGGGATAGAAAATAATGGTTAGATTTGCGGGAAAGATAAGCAAAGAGGAGACTTTATGCTAAACAGGTTCAAGTATATGAGGAAATCTGGACGGCTGTCTATCGTTTTGTTGGTAGGGAGCCTGGTCTCTTTCTTTTTGTACAATTTCTTTGTAGCTATTGGCGAATGGGGTGATTATCCCGAAAAGATATGGTTGCACCGTTGCAACTCGATGGAAAAATTGTTTGAGAAAGAGAAGCGTTATCCGAATGTGGAGGTCGATGTTGTTTTCCGTAGTGACCATACATTCGATGTAACACACGATGTGGATACCAGTTTTCACCTCTCCATAGCCTCCTATTTCGAATATTTGCAAAAAGAGGATGGCAAGATCTGGCTTGATATAAAGAATTTGATTCACTCCAACAAAGAGGTTATGTTGGCTACGTTGGACAGTTTGGTCAATCGGTATAAGATTAGTAAAGACCGGCTGGTTATCGAGAGCCCGTCGTGGCAGTCGCTCGATATTTTTACCCGGAACGGGTATTACACTTCGATGTATGTCTCTTACCCGAAACCCAATCAGATGGACGAGGAGGAGGTGTACCAATGTATCGAGCAGTTGCAAGATATTGTCGATCAAAAAACGGTCAGGGCGTTGTCTTTCCCCGGTTGGTGGTACGATGATATCAAAGAGAAGTTGGACCGACCGATCGATTTATTGACATGGAAACATCGTACCACGCAGTTTCAACTGTTGCTGTCGCCCGACGGGAGAGAGATGTTGGACGATTCGCAGTTGAAAGTTATTCTGGTAAAGGATAAGGGGCATTATCATCGGTAGGGGGAAATGACCTTTTGGCCTCTCGTCGGGGCGAGTGTTCCCGCCCCTTGGAGCTGGCCGGTCTCCGGCCTGAATTCTTTATTTGATGAAAATGGAGGATGAATGTTCTCAATGTTTTTATCTCATATCTTCCCTTGATTGTTGAAAGATAATACTCCTAATGTTGAAGTTTCAACACGATATCGTTAAAACTCTATGGCGATGATGGTTTTGTCCTTTTTTTCCACATAGGCAAAAGGAGCATGTAGGGCATTGCCTGCATACATCTTTTTGGCCTGATTCTGGTCAAGTACAACAAAAAGGCTTGTGGGAACCTGTATGCCTCCGACATAATAGGTTGCCGCATCGTTGGTAAAAATTGCCGATGGTGTTTTTGTTTTGACAATCAGAACGCGTTGAGGATTGGGGGTAGATTGGTATTTTTTCAATTTTTGGGCAGAGGTAGAACATTCTAATGATTCTATATACAGCGGATTCAAGGCATTGAAGGTCGCTTCCGAAACTTCAATACCATCGATGTCATAAGCTGTCGGTATTTGCGCCTCTTCGCTCGTGGCAAGTGAAACATCCAATATCAGCTCTTCGTCGGTACTATGCGGGAAATATGTCGCTCGTTTCTCTTTGGCAAGGGGTTTGATATTTGTTATATACGAGGGACGGATGGCTGTCATGATTTTTCGGGTTAAAGCATACCCGTCACAGACGTATAAGTTTTTTGAAGTGGCTATCCGTTCTTCTAATTCTGAAATTAAAGATATGGTTCGAAGTCCATCGACATCCATATAAGCTCGAAGTTTATCGTTGTTCCGATCCAGATAAAAAAGCGTATTGCGAAAGACAAAAGCCGGATTCAGGGCCTCGGCAATTTTTTCGGAAACTTTTGTTGACTCTATTTGAACTTTCCGTTTGGACTCTTTTTTTTTATGGGTCTGCCCCCAAGCGTATGTACAGACACACATCCCGACAACGAATACGATGGAAAAGATTTTTGGTTTCATAGGCTTTTTGTTTTGGTATGAATTTGTTGTATTTTCGTTTTCTGATAATCTTTGTCTGTGTTGTTCTGAGTCCGGCGTTTATTTATTGAAAGTTCTTTGCCAATCCTTTTTTTCAAACAAGCACATGGACTTTTCTTGTTTTCAAGAATGTGTTTTTGAACTTGTTTAACGGATTTTTATGGTAGAGCCTTTTTTTTGTTTTTTAATTTTTTCAAATATAA
>DVNA01000080.1 GCA_018714665.1 Candidatus Gallibacteroides avistercoris
ATATGACCTGTTTGATAGGTTGGTTAAGATTGCCGCCATTTACACATCGGACATCAAATGGAGAGACTACTACTTACCGGACGATGAAATCGTTTAAGGTTTGTTAGTACATTTATCACCACACGGAGAAATAGTATCCTTTTCTCATTTTAAGAGAGAAGGATGCTATTTTTTGTATTTCAATGCTTCGGGAATTGTCGCATTGATCTGTTTGATGCGGTTGGCATCGGAGGGGTGTGTACTCATAAATTCGGGCGTCTCACCGTTGCCGGATGCAAGGGCCGACATATTGGTCCAGAACGTGGGTGCAACATATACATCGTAGCCGGCCAATGCCATAAAGATCAGTCCCAAACGGTCTGCCTCGTATTCCTGTTGCCGGGAGAAAGGCAACATAACCCCAACTTGTGCCCCCAATCCGTAAACGCTGGCGGCCAATTGCCGGGATGCTTCCGTTTTGTTTTGCATCAATAAATCGAGGGCTGTACCACCGTATTGTAATAATATCTGCTGACTTAATCGCTCGTTACTGTGCTTGGCCACCGCATGGGCTATTTCGTGCCCGATCACAACGGCCAATCCGTCATCGGTTTGGGTATAGGGGAGAATCCCTTCGTTAACGACCACCTTTCCACCCGGAAGAGCAAACGCGTTGGGTGTGGGGTCGGTTACCAGAACAAACTCCCATTGCATCTGGTTGACGGCCGATTCCATTCCGTTGTCGCGTAGGTAGCTCTCTACTGCCTGGGCCATTCGGGAGCCCACTCGTTCTACCTGTTCACGTTTGCTGGCATTGGAAGAGATCTGTGCCGTTTCCATATAATCCATGAACGATTGATTACTCAATGAGAGAACCTCCTGATCGGAAACCAGATTCAACTGTTTCCGTCCGGTAATAGGAACGACTCCACAGGCTGTGAGCAGCCCCATGAGGCAAATGAGAAGAATGTTTTTCAGGTTCATCATCATAACTATAATTTGCATACGAAGATAGATAAAATTTTTTACGATTCATCTTTTGTGTGAAACTCTTTTTTGTATGAATAAAATTGCAAATAATGATAGATTTAAGAAAAAAAATACTTTAAATATGCAGAATATTCAAATTATATGGATATATTTGCAGCGCAAAAGAATAATTATGCAGACGAAGCTTGTGCTATTCTGTTGTTAATACCGGAAACAGCTATCGTAATGAAAAATAAAGGCAATAGGTTACAGACAATCAAAGAGGTGATATCTACGGTACGTGTAGGTGGACAGGAGGAGCTGCTGAAAATCTTGCAGGAGAGAGGGTTTGAATTGACCCAGGCCACGCTCTCGCGCGATTTGAAACAGTTGCAGATCGTCAAGATTGCTTCCGCAGAAGGAGGCTATACTTATGTGCTTCCGGAAAGAGCCGGGGTGCAGGCGATACAGCGAAAACAGCACGGGGCTTTTGGCGGGATGTCTACCGGCTTTATCTCGATAGAGTTTTCCGGACAGTTGGCCGTTATCAAGACACGCCCCGGATATGCAGGCGGGTTGGCCTATGACATAGACAACCACCTCCACAAGGAGACGTTGGGAACCATTGCCGGAGACGATACCATTTTGCTGGTATTGCGTGAAGGGGTCAGCCGCGAAGAGATTACAGAAGCATTAAAAACATTTATTCCGAATATTAAATAAAAAATGCCTAAGTGAACCTTAGGCAGAGAGCAACGAATTATTCAATATAGAGATGGAAGATACAATTAAAGTAATTGTAGCCAACGAAAAACATTTGGCATATGTGGAAACGATTCTCGATACCATCGAGAAAGCCGCCAAGGTAAGGGGAACCGGTATAGCCAAACGTTCACCCGAATATGTAAAACAAAAGATGCTGGAAGGAAAGGCCATTATTGCGCTCGACGGCGATAAGTTTGCCGGTTTCTGTTATATAGAAAGTTGGAGCAATAAGAAATATGTAGCCAACTCCGGGTTGATTGTGGTAGAGTCATACCGTGGGCATGGATTGGCCAAACGGATTAAACGGAAAGCCTTTGAGCTTTCCCGCGAAAAATTCCCCGATGCCAAGATATTCGGATTGACTACCGGGCTGGCCGTGATGAAGATCAATTCCGAAATGGGATACCGTCCCGTAACTTTTTCGGAACTGACCGATGATGACGCATTTTGGAGAGGTTGTCAAAGTTGTGTCAATTACGACATCCTGCAACGCACCAATCGGCGTATGTGTTTGTGCACGGGGATGCTTTACGATCCGCATGACCCTCACAACGAACATCAGGAAGAGAAAACCGAAGAAAAAAATAATGAACCTACAAAATAGACAACAAAATGAAAGAAAAAGTAGTTTTGGCATTTAGCGGAGGATTGGATACATCCTTTTGTGCCAAGTATTTGACAGAAGAAAAAGGATACGAGTTATATACAGCCATAGCCAATACCGGAGGATTCAGCCAGGAAGAATTAAAGGCGATAGAAGAACGTGCCTACAAGTTGGGCGCCACCAAACACGTAACGCTCGACATTACCCAGGAATATTACAACAAGAGCATCAAATACATGGTATTCGGCAATATCCTGCGTAACGGGACCTATCCTATTTCGGTCAGCTCCGAACGTATATTCCAGGCCATTGCCACCATCAATTACGCCAAAGAGATCGGCGCCGACTATGTAGCACACGGCAGTACCGGTGCCGGTAACGATCAGGTTCGTTTCGATTTGACATTCAATGTGCTGGCCCAAAATATTAAAGTGCTGACTCCCACACGCGACATGACCCTGACACGCGAATACGAGATCGACTACCTGAAAAAACACGGTTTCGTAGCAGACTTTACGAAGATGGAGTACTCCATCAACAAAGGGTTGTGGGGAACCAGTATCGGTGGGAAAGAGACGCTCCATTCAGACCAGACGCTGCCCGAAGAGGCCTATCCCTCTCAGATGACGGCTACCGGCGAAGAGACGTTGACCATCGATTTTGAAAAAGGCGAAATCGCTGCCGTAAACGGAAAAACATACGACAACAAAGTCGATGCTATCCGTGCCGTAGAGGCCATCGCTTCCAAATATGCCATCGGTCGCGATATGCACATCGGCGATACCATCATCGGTATCAAGGGTCGGGTAGGATTTGAAGCTGCCGCCCCCATGGTGATTATCAACGCCCACAAGATGCTCGAAAAACATACATTGACCAAATGGCAGCAATATTGGAAAGATCAGGTGGGAACGTGGTATGGCATGTTCCTGCACGAAGCACAATATCTTGAACCGGTGATGCGCGACATCGAAGCCTTCCTGGAAAGTTCACAACGCAATGTAACCGGTCGGGTTATCGTTCAGCTCAAACCGTATCACTATGTGTTGGTAGGCGTCCAGAGCGATTACGACTTGATGAAATCCGACTTCGGCGAATACGGCGAAGTAAACAAAGCCTGGACAGCCGACGACGTAAAAGGATTTACCAAGATACTCGGTAACCAGATGAAGATATATTATTCCGTACAAAACAAAAATAAAAAATAAATCAGCATAGAGAGCGGGACGGTAGGTAAGGATCCGTCCCGCTTAAAATAAAAAACAGACAATGATACGAGTAGGCATAATAGGCGGAGCAGGTTATACTGCCGGAGAGTTAATCAGGTTATTGATCAATCACCCCGATGTAGAGATTGTGTTTGTAAACAGTTCCAGCAATGCGGGCAACAAGATTTGTGACGTACACTCGGGACTGTACGGCGAAACGGATCTCACATTTACCGAACAGACCCCATTCGATCAAATCGATGTCTTGTTTTTCTGCACGGCACACGGCGATACGCGCAAATTCATGGAGAGCCATACGTTGCCCGAAGAGCTTCGGTTGATAGACCTTTCGATGGACTACCGTATGGAGTCGCCCGAACACGATTTCGTATATGGCTTGCCTGAGCTGAACCGACGACGAATTGTGCGGGCGAAACATATAGCCAACCCGGGTTGTTTCGCCACAGCCATACAGCTGGCCCTGTTGCCGTTAGCCAAGAACCTGTTGTTGAACAGCGATGTCCATGTACATGCCATTACCGGATCTACGGGGGCAGGACAGAAGCCTTCGGCCACGTCGCATTTCAGTTGGCGCAACGACAATATCTCCATTTACAAGCCGTTTACACACCAACATCTGGCAGAGATCGGACAAAGTTTGAAGCAGTTGCAAAACAGTTTCTCGTCGAAAATCAATTTCATCCCGGTGAGAGGCGATTTTGCCAGAGGAATATTTGTTACGGCCTATTTGGATTGCCCGGTAGAATTACCAGAGATTATCAAATTGTACGAAGCGTATTACGATGACCATTCGTTTACCCATATCGTAGATAAAAACTTAGACCTCAAACAGGTTGTTGGCACCAATAAATGCCTGTTGCATTTGGAAAAGCATGGGGATAAGCTGTTGATTACCTCCGTTATCGACAATCTGTTGAAAGGCGCCTCGGGACAGGCTGTCCACAACATGAACCTGTTGTTCGGGTTGGAAGAAAAGGTTGGACTGCACCTGAAACCCGTAGGATTTTAAATAAAGACCAAACATGAAACTATTCGATGTATATCCGCTGTTCGATATTGAGATTGTCAGCGGGAAAGGATGCTACACTTACGACGACAAAGGACAGGAGTACCTCGACCTCTATGGCGGACACGCCGTTATCTCCGTGGGACATACCCACCCCTATTATACCCAGAAACTGATAGAACAGGCACAAAAGCTGATATTCTACTCCAACTCCGTCAAGAACAGCCTACAAGTAAAGCTGGCTGAAAAATTGGGAAAGATGTCCGGTTACGACGATTATGCACTGTTCCTGATAAATTCCGGGGCAGAGGCCAACGAAAATGCCTTGAAGCTGGCATCGTTCGCCACCGGAAAAAAGAAGGTGATTGCCTTCCAGAAATCGTTCCATGGCCGTACCTCTGCGGCCGTAAAGGTAACGAACAACCCCAAAATCGTAGCACCTATCAACGATACGTTCGAGGTGGCGTTCCTGGCTCTGAACGACATCGAAGCCGTGAAATCGGAAATGACTAAGGGCGACGTCTGTGCGGTGATTATAGAGGGTATTCAGGGGGTCGGCGGCATACAGGTGCCTACG
>DVNA01000081.1 GCA_018714665.1 Candidatus Gallibacteroides avistercoris
ATATGACCTGTTTGATAGGTTGGTTAAGATTGCCGCCATTTACACATCGGACATCAAATGGAGAGACTACTACTTACCGGACGATGAAATCGTTTAAGGTTTGTTAGTACATTTATCACCACACGGAGAAAGTTTTCAACACATATCCAACGGTTTAAATTGTAAAATTGTAATATTTTATTTAAGAAAATAGCTGCTCATCCAAAGGGAATACAACATATCGGATAAAAAATCAAACGATTTTTTTCTTGTCCGATAATCTTTTGATTCAGATTTTTGTCTAAAAAGATAGCCTGAAAAGTCATATTTTGGGATAAGTTCAGGTAAAAATGGCAGGAAAATAAAAATAAGAGAATCATTTAGATAAAAATATAGAGTTTTTGCGTACTTTTGGCGAGGATATTTTTTGAGAATAGAATTAATGGAAACAAACTTTCCAATGCAAATAGACATTGAAAAGGTCGTTAAAAAAAAGGCCCCGGAATTGGGGAAAAAGTTACCGGCTTTTTTGTTTCGCTTCTTGGAAAAAACGATTTGTCAAGAACAGATGAATGCCATCTTGCGCAAGTATGCCGGATGTGAAGGAGTCGATTTTGCCAAAGCGTTGTTGTCAGAGTTGAATGTAACCACCCGGGTAGAAGGGATGGAGAACATCCCGGAGAAAGGTCGTTTTACCTTTGCCTCGAATCATCCTTTGGGCGGGCTGGACGGTGTAAGTTTCGTCTCCATCTTTGGCGAAAAGTACCCCTCGAATATCAAGTTCGTCGTAAACGATTTGCTGATGAACGTCAAACCTTTGGCTCCGGTATTCCTGCCTATCAACAAGCACGGGGCACAAGCCAAAGGGGCAGCAGAAGAGTTGGCTCGGGCATACGAGTCGGATCAGCAGATATTCGTATTTCCTGCCGGGTTGGTTTCGCGCATACAAAAGGGAGGCATTGCAGACTTGGAGTGGAAAAAATCTTTCATCGCCAAGACCGTGCAGTATCAGCGGGACGTTATCCCGGTCTATTTTGAAGGGTTGAACAGTCGGTTCTTTTACCGGTTGGCATGGTTGCGCAAGAAGATGGGCATTAAGGTAAACATAGAGATGATTTACCTGCCCAGTGAGATGTTCAAGAGCAGAAACAAAACATTTACCATACATGTCGGCAAACCCATTCCCTGGCAGAAGTTCGACAACAGCAAGAGCCAGGCCCAGTGGGCGGCCTATGTAAAAGAGGTTGTATATAAATTGAAAAAATGACATTCATCAAATTATGGAAAATATAATAGCACCTGTTGATAAGGAAATCATCAAGTCAGAACTGACACCAGATAAATTTATGCGCACTACGCGCAAAGGGAACAACGAAATATATATATTTTCCCATACCGAAGCACCCAATACCATGCAGGAGGTGGGGCGCCTCAGGGAGATCGCATTCCGTCAAGCGGGCGGAGGAACGGGGCTTTCGGTGGATATTGATGAATATGATGTCATGCCGAACCCTTACAGGCAGCTCATTGTCTGGAATCCCGAAGCCGAGGAGATTCTGGGTGGGTACCGTTTCCTGGTAGGCAGCGATGTCTCCTATTTCGAGAATGGGCAACCGAAGCTGGCCACCTCGCACATGTTCCATTTTTCAGAACGTTTTTTGAAAGATTATATGCCCAGTACGCTGGAACTGGGCCGTTCGTTCGTTACGTTGGAGTACCAGTCGTCCAAGTCCGGGTCGAAAAGCCTTTTTGCTCTTGACAACCTGTGGGACGGATTGGGAGCACTTACGGTCGATTACCCACAAGTACAGTATTTCTTCGGGAAAGTAACCATGTATCCCAGTTATCCTTCGGAAGGGAGAAACATGATTTTGTATTTCCTCAACAAACATTTCCCCGACCCCGACCGGTTGGTTTGGCCGGTTCATCCGTTGGAAACCCATACCGATGTGGCCAAAATGGAAAAGTTGTTCCGTTATGACAGCTTTAAGGACGACTACAAGGTGTTGAACAGTGAGATTCGGAAATTAGGGTTCAACATCCCGCCGTTGGTGAATGCCTATATGAGCCTGTCTCCCACCATGCGGATGTTCGGAACCGCCATAAACGACGAGTTCGGCGATGTCGAGGAGTCAGGTATTCTGGTCGCTGTCAAGGAGATTCTCGAAGAGAAGCGTTCGCGTCACATCGAGACGTACGATAAGTTTGGTACCACTAAGCTCTCCATTAGATAAAAAAATCCCGGAAGGTAACTTCCGGGATTTTTTATTTTGTTATTTCAGCTGCGGCAGCTCTTTGACGGCAGCCTCCAACTGTTCGTACCACGCTTTCCCGAATTTTCGGATCAGCGGCTCTTTCAGGAACTGGTAGGCCTTGACTCCCTCCTTCCGTCCGAGAACGGCAGCCGCTTTGCATATCTTCCATTTGTGCAGGTTGACAGCCGTATATTCTCCGAACTGTTTTATCCGTATGGGGTAGAGGTGGCAGGAGATGGGTTTGTAAAAGGAGGTTTTTCCCTGTCGGAAAGCTTTTTCGATGGCACATTGGCACATCCCACCTTTGTCGTAACAGGTAAAGACGCAATCTTTTCCGTTGACGATGGAGGTTACCAAATCGCCCTCCTCGTCGATGTAGCTGACCCCCTGTTCCTGGATTTTTCCCTGGGCGGCCGGGGTGAGGTCGTCCCACACAATCGGCAACAACTCATCCAGGATGTTTTTTTCTTCCGCTTCGATCGGGGCTCCGGCATCGCCTTCGATGCAGCAGGCTCCCAGACATTTGCCCAAATCGCAGACAAAATATTTTTCCAGGACGTCGAAGCTGATGACCGTATTCTCTATTTGTAGCATGGTTTTGAATATTTCGGGATAAAAAGAGTGGATTCCGTAAAGCGGAATCCACTCCCTGTTTGGTTATGAAAAACGGGTTATTTGATTAATCCGTGTCCGGTCATTTCCGCAGGAGGCGTGATACCCAGGATCTGGCAGATCGAGGGAGCCACATCCGCCAGAATACCGTTTTCTACCTGGGCCGACTTGTTGTCGGAGATGTAGATAAAGGGAACGGGGTTGAGCGAGTGTGCCGTATTGGGCGTACCGTCGGCGTTGATTGCATTATCGGCATTGCCGTGGTCGGCAATGATAATCGATTCGTATCCGTTTGCCTTGGCAGCTTCTATGACATCTTTTACACAGGCATCTACGGCCACTACCGCTTTCTGGATGGCTTCCAGTACACCGGTATGTCCTACCATGTCGCCGTTGGCGAAGTTGCAGACAACCAGGTCGAAACGGTTGCTGTTGAGCGCCTCAACCAAAGCGTCTTTAACTTCGTAGATACTCATCTCCGGTTTCAGGTCGTAGGTGGCCACTTTGGGCGACGGGATCAGGATACGTTCTTCCAGGTCGAACTCTTTTTCACGTCCGCCCGAGAAGAAGAAGGTAACGTGCGCATATTTTTCCGTTTCGGCAATACGCAGTTGCCGCAATCCGGCTTTGCTTACCACCTCGCCGAGGGTATTGGCTACATTTTCTTTGTCGAAAAGGATGTGTACCCCGGTGAATTTGGCATCGTACGGCGTCATGCAGCAGTAGTAGAGCGGCAGGGTATGCATCCCGGCTTCGGGCATATCCTGTTGGGTCAGTACGATGGTCAACTCTTTGGCGCGGTCGTTGCGGTAGTTGAAGAAGATAACCAGGTCGTTGGGCTTGATAACGCCTACCGGTTGGCCGTTTTCATCCACGTGCACGATCGGTTTGATGAATTCGTCCGTAACGTCGGCATCGTAAGAGGCCTTCATTGCCGTCTGCATATCGGTAAAGGGAGCCCCTTTGCCGTTCACGATCAGGTCGTAAGCCTCTTTTATGCGTTCCCACCGTTTGTCGCGGTCCATAGCATAGTAACGTCCGATGATGGATGCGATTTTTCCAGTTGATTTGGCCATGTGCTCTTCCAGTTGTTTGATAAAGCCCAAACCGCTGTGCGGGTCGGTATCGCGGCCGTCCATAAAGCAGTGGACGAATGTCTTTCCGATGTTGTACTCCTTGGCTATGTCGCATAGTTTTTCCAGGTGATTGAGAGAGCTGTGTACGCCTCCGTCCGAAACCAGGCCCATGAAGTGAACCTGTACGTTGTTTTTCTTGGCGTATTCAAAAGCCGCTTTTATTTCGGGGTTTTGCAGGATGGAGTTGTCTTTGCAGGCCCGGTTGATTTTTACCAGGTCCTGATAAACGACGCGTCCGGCACCGATGTTCAGGTGTCCCACTTCCGAGTTTCCCATTTGTCCGTCAGGTAATCCGACGTTTTCGCCGGATGCCTGTAATTGAGAATGGGGATAGTTGGCTAACAGATAATCCCAATACGGGGTAGGGGTATTGCTGATAACGTCGGCTTTGGAATGGTTGCCGATTCCCCATCCGTCGAGGATCAATAAGAATGCTTTCTTTTTCATATTCGTAGTTTGTTTGTTCTCTATATTTTTCCGGAGGCAAAGGTATAAATTTTCTGTTTTCGGTATATTATAATTTTGTATATCTTTGACTTGTGAAAATGCAAAAAAGATGAAAAAAAGGACGATTCTCGAATTGGGGAGGATAACGCAGCAGGAGTTCAAGCAGGCCAAAAAGATTCCGTTGGTGGTAGTGCTCGATCATGTCAGGAGTTTACACAATGTAGGGTCGGTGTTCCGGACCTCCGACGCCTTTTTGGTCGAATCCGTTTTTTTGTGTGGTATTACAGCCGTCCCGCCGCATCCGGAGATTCACAAAACCGCCTTGGGTGCCGAAGATACGGTGGCGTGGCAATACCGGGAGGATACGTGCCAGGCGGTAACCGAGTTGAAAGAGGCGGGTTATACGGTGTATGCCATCGAACAGGTGGAGGACAGCCTCTCTCTTCCGGAGTTGCGATTGGACAAACATCAAAAATATGCCGTCGTGCTGGGAAACGAAGTAAAGGGAGTACAGCAGTCGGTGGTGGATTTGTGCCACCAGAGTGTCGAGATACCCCAGTTCGGCACCAAACATTCGTTGAATGTTTCGGTAACGGCGGGGCTTGTCATCTGGGACTTTTTCAAACAGCTTTATTATTGAGGCTTGCGCGGCAACCGCAAAAAGGTAAGCCCGGAGAGTTGCAGGTGTCCGTTTTGCAGAAATACCCCGAATCTCCCCGCAGGTGGCGTGTCGATACCGTCGTCTGTAAAGATGTGTTGTCCGTTTACCGATACCGTTAACCGGTTCTCTTCGTGCCGGAGCTCCACGGCGTAGCGGTTGGCCGAATCCGGTTGCAGGGCGCAGGAGTCTGTCCGGTTGGCCGCAGGGCTGAAAAGATAGGCCTTTTGGCTCTTCGGCGAGAAGGAGAGGATGTAACTCTGGCTGTATAGGAAAGGAAAATGTCGGTTTCGGGAGAACGGCGGTTGCAGGTTGTCGCCGACCGCCCAGATACACCCCCATATTCCTCCGGTGTTGTTATCGCTCTCTTCTGCCGTAAACCGGATAACGGATCTTTGCGGCATTACCCGGTCGTACCATAACAGGGCCGGTTGGGCGGAACGGATATGCAACGTATCCTCCTTATAGGAGGTGGCGATGCCCTCCACGTCGTCCCCTTCCGCGCTCCATTCCAACATCCCGTTTTGAAAATCTACGCATACGGTATTCTTTTGGAGCTCTTCGTATAGCACCCACCAGGAAAACCCGATAACCATGGCCAGCAGGGCGATCATGTTCAGGATACGCATACGGCGTTTTTCGTTTTTAGATGGATATGCACTCTTTCAGAATTTCGGCTACCGTCGGATGGGGGAAAATGGTTTTTCTCCATTCCCGTATGGGAATCTTCCGGTCTATGGCCATGCCGGCAGCTACGATGAATTCCGATGCCGGCGACCCTACGATGTGGGTTCCCAACAGCAGTCCGTCGGGGCTTGCCAGCAGCTTGCAGAATCCGTTGCCTCCTTCGTTCTCGGCTACGAAACGGCCCGAATAGTTCATCGAGAGTTTGAGTACCTTATATTCCCTCCCCTCTGCGGTCAGGGCGGCTTCGGTGGCACCTACCGAGGCGATTTCCGGTTGGGTATATACAATCGAGGGGACGGCTTCGTACGACATGGCGTCGTTCTCGCCCAGCAGGTGGTGTACGGCCGTCTCGGCTTCCCGTACCGCCGTGTGGGCCAGCAGGGAGTATCCCGTTACATCGCCGCAGGCATATACGTGGGGGAAAGAAGTTTGCATATATTCGTTGACACGGATTCCTCTTCCGGAGCTTTCCAGGCCCAGTTGTTCCAGCCCCATCCCTTCCCAGCGGGGCCTTCTTCCGATGCTCAGCAAGATTTTCTCGGAGGTCAGCGTTTGCGTTTCCTCGCCGGTTTTTATCTCTACTCCTTGGTCGGTAAAGGCCGTAACGAGGCTGTTTAGATGGAATTTGACACCCCGTTTGGCATACTCCTCGCGCAGGAAAGCGGCGGCTTCGTTGTCGGTATTACCCAAAATTTCGGGAAGGGCCTCTACCACCGTAACTTCGCTCCCGAAGCTGTTGTACAGCGCGGCAAACTCCATACCGATGACACCGCCTCCGATGATGAGTATCGATTCGGGAATCTCTTTGGCGGCCAGCGCTTCGCGGCTGGTCCAGTACGACAGCTGTTCGATTCCCGGGATGGGCGGAATGGTCGTTTCCGATCCGGTACAGATGATCAGGTTGCGGGCGTGGAAACTCTCTTCTCCGGCGTTTAATTCAAAATAGGCCGCATCTGTCTTGTTCAGTTTTGCCTCCTGGTTGATTACCGTAACCCCCTGTTCGCTCATCCGTGCCTTGATGCCGGCTACCAGTTTGCGCACCACCTTGGTTTTGCGGGCAGCTATTTTGGCGTAATCGAACGTCGTGTTGCCGTTGTTGATGCCGTATTTGGCTCCGTTCAAGGCCTGTTGGTAGAGCTTGGCCGAATAGAGGAGTGTTTTGGTGGGGATGCACCCTTCGTTCAGGCAAACCCCGCCCAACGCGTTTTTTTCAAACAGAACCACCGACAGCCCTCCTTGTGCCGCCCGCTCGGCAGCGGTATATCCGGCGGGGCCTCCGCCTAAAATGGCTACGTCGAAATTTTTATTTTTTTTGAACATATCGGCTGTTATTTCTACCGTGGCAGTGCGTTCTGTTGCCTTGTGTCCGGCAATTTCTCCGCCGAATCGTGTCGTGTCGAGTGTTTTCATAGGGTTATTTTTTTCGGGAAACGTATATGATATCGGAATTGTATTTTTGAAGTTCTGCTATAAAATCTTTTTTGTTGTCGGGAGAGACCAACGAGTATCTTTTTCCGTATGTTATTTTGAGCCGATCCAACGACAGGGCATAAGAAGACAGTGGATTATGGGAATCTTCTACTTTCGTTATCTCGGCCACCGGGATACGGCACACGGGCATGATCCAGCATTTCAGCAACAACGTACCGTCGGTGATGACATATTCGGTTTTCAGCATGAACTGGATCAGGGCCAGATCGGCCAAAAACAGGGCTGCCATCCCCATTCCCTCTTTGTACCAGATGGCTAACAGGAGGCATCCGGAGCAGTATGTCAGGATGAGGTAGTACCACCAGCCGATTTTCGATTTAAATGTCCGCTGCATGTAAAATTGATTTTGGTGCAAGATACAAAATTGATAGTTTATATGTACCTTTGTTGGTATAAAATATTCATTTTTATAGATTGACGGAAAATATGGTACGTAAATATGATTTTTTAGTTATCGGTTCGGGCATTGCCGGCATGAGCTTCGCCCTGAAAGTGGCCGATAAAGGCTCAGTAGCCATGATATGCAAGACGGGTCTGGAAGAGGCCAACACCTTTTTTGCGCAGGGAGGGGTGGCTTCGGTAACGAATTTGTCGGTCGATAACTTTGAGAAACATATTGAAGATACCATGATTGCAGGCGACTGGATAAGTGACCGCGCGGCGGTCGAGAAGGTGGTCCGCGAAGCCCCCGGACAGATTCAGGAACTGATAAAGTGGGGGGTGGAGTTCGACCGGAACGAGGCGGGAGAGTTTGACCTGCACAAGGAGGGCGGACATTCCGAGTTCCGTATCCTTCACCACAAGGACAATACCGGTGCCGAAATTCAGGAGAGCCTGATACGGGCCGTCAAGAGACATCCCAATATAACCATATTCAGCGATCACTTTGCAGTAGAAATCATCACCCAGCATCATTTGGGCATTATCGTAACCCGCTATACCCCCGGCATAAAATGCTACGGGGCCTATATCATGAATGAAAAGACGGGAGAGGTAGATACCTTCCTCTCCAAAGTTACGTTGATGGCTACCGGAGGCGTAGGTGCCGTTTACCGCAATACTACCAATCCGTTGGTAGCTACCGGCGACGGCATCGCCATGGTGTATCGGGCCAAGGGAATTGTCAAGGATATGGAGTTTATCCAGTTTCATCCCACGGCGTTGTACCATCCGGGCGATCGACCCTGTTTCCTCATTACCGAGGCGATGCGCGGT
>DVNA01000082.1 GCA_018714665.1 Candidatus Gallibacteroides avistercoris
AAATACTTTATGATATTTTTTTCAAGATAAGAACAAAAAGGCAGACAATTTTGTAACAATGTCACCACAAAAATTCTTTTATAGTCGTATCTTTATATATTATGAAAACACTTAATATATACATTGGAAAAATCATCGCCCACATAATGGTCGAAAAAAAAATAACAAAGGCTGAACTTGCTAGAAGATTGAGCGTTAGGCCTCAAAGCATAGATTATATGTTAAGTCGAAAAAGCATCGATACAGATACTCTATACAAAGTTTCGCAAGCATTGAATTATGACTTTGCTCAATTCTATACATTAAGCAAAAAACAGATAGATTTTGATACTCCGAAAAAAATTGAGAAAACGGTAAAGGCTCGATTAGTTGTAGAAATAGAACTTGACAACGACGATTTACAAAAATTAAATCTAAACAATAAATTGAATCATGTTTTGATGAATAAAGAATAATTAAACTTATCCCATCCGTACTAAAAAACAGCGTATATTATCAAGCTTCAACTAATACCGTTTGTTTACGAAAGCCTTTCTTCAAACAAGGATTTTTATTCATTAACAGAGCATCTGATTTTTAGAAAAAAAAGCTCAAAGTGACAAACCCATAAACAAGTTTAAATGCCAACAGTTGGACAATTCGCCGTTTTATTATAATTTCGCCACTGGTCGAATTTTTAATTTACAACACAAAATGGCAAAAATAAAACCCTTTAAAGGCATTAGACCTCCACAAGCGCTGGTAGAACAGGTAGCATCTCGTCCGTACGATGTATTGAATTCAGAAGAAGCTCGGAATGAAGCTGCCGGAAACGAAAAGTCGTTATACCACATCATAAAGCCTGAAATAGACTTTGCTCCCGGATTTGACGAACACGATCCGGCCGTATATGAAAAAGCCGTCGAAAACTTTGAAAAATTTCAACAGAAGGGCTGGTTGATACAAGACCCCAAAGAGATGTATTATGTCTATGCTCAGACCATGAACGGGAGAACACAATACGGGCTGGTAGTCTGTGCCAATGTGGAGGATTACCTAAACGGCGTTATCAAAAAACATGAACTGACCCGTCGCGATAAGGAAGAAGACCGTATGAAACACGTCAGGGTAAACAACGCCAACATAGAGCCCGTATTTTTTGCCTATCCCGATCATGCAGAATTGAACGCTATCGTATCAAAGATAACAGCACAACCGCCGGTATATGACTTTACGGCTCCCGATGGATTCGGCCATCATTTCTGGACGATAGAGAACGATGCCGACATCACCCGCATAACGGAACTCTTTGCCGATATACCCTATTTATATATAGCCGACGGACATCACCGCACGGCCGCTGCGGCTTTGGTAGGAGCAGAAAAAGCCCAACAGAACCCTCACCACCAAGGAGATGAAGAGTACAACTATTTCTTGGCCGTATGTTTCCCGGCTTCGCAACTGAACATCATCGACTACAACCGGGTAGTAAAAGATTTGAATGGATTGAGCAACGAGGAATTTTTATCACGCCTGTCCGAGAATTTCATCGTTGAAGAAAAAGGCAACGAAATTTACAAACCTCAACGCCTGCACAACTTTGCGCTCTACCTGAACAAAAAATGGTATTCGTTAACGGCCAAAGAGGGAACCTATGACGACAATGATCCGATTGGAGTATTGGATGTTACTATTTCATCAAATCTTATCTTAGACCAGATATTGGGAATAAAAGACCTGCGTTCAGACAAACGCATCGATTTCGTTGGCGGCATACGCGGATTACAAGAGTTAAGCCGACGGGTAGATAGCGGAGAGATGAAAGTTGCACTGGCATTATATCCCGTCTCGATGAAACAGTTGATGGACATCGCCGATACCGGAAACATCATGCCCCCCAAAACTACCTGGTTTGAACCCAAGCTACGCTCAGGGTTAATTATCCACAAACTCTCGTAACATATTTATTTAACACAACTATCCCGGAAAAATGAATAAAGTAGATGCAGCGTCCGTAACAACGACTGCATCTACTTTATTAGCCGGACTGACAAACACGCGGATGAACGAAATACAACTGATAAACGGTTGTAAAAGGAATGAGGGAAAGTCCCAGAAAACCCTTTATGATCTGTACGCGCGAAAAATGATGGCGGTATGTATGCGTTATGTTAACCGCCGAGAAGTCGCCGAAGATATCTTGCAAGAGGGATTTATAAAGGTATTTACCTCTATCGGAACCTATAATTTTTCCGGTTCGTTCGAAGGGTGGATACGTCGTATCTTTGTCAATACGGCATTGGAGTATTTACGAAAAAACGATGTCCTACGTGAGACTGTCGGTCTGGAAGACCCGGGCATATTTACCGAAGCAGACCCTTCGGCTATCGATCGGCTATCGGCAAACGAATTGATAGAGATAATTGCGCAACTGCCGACAGGATTCCGTACGGTATTCAATATGTTTGCCATAGAGGGATACTCACACAAGGAAATTGCCGAGACACTGGGAATAACCGAAAGTACCTCCCGGTCGCAATTTACCCGAGCAAAGAAATTATTGCAAAAAAAATTGAGCCAATTATAACGTTACAAAAAATGGAGAATGATCATTTTGAACGGCAAATAAAGGCAAAACTCGACTGTTGGGAAGTCGATCCACCTGCGGATATGTGGAACCGCATACAAAAAGAGCTTCCCACAGCAAATACTCCCTCCAAACAGGCTATCATATACAGATATGCGTTCTGGGGGGCAGCAGCGGCTATGCTTGCAGGAATTATTCTCTGGGTTACCAAACCCTCGGAGGTTCTTATTCCAGAGTCAACAAAAACATTTACACAAAACAGTCCGACCCATGTTCTTCCTTATTCGACAACAAGTAAAGAACAAACAACCAATTTTTCTCCTCATACGGCTATTGCAGAAATACAAACTCCTAAAAGAAGAGATAGACAGACACCGTCTTCCTCAACATCAAAAATAGTCTCTTCTGCCTCCATTTCACCCAATCAAGGGGAATTTTATTCAGCATCATTTGACAACAAAGAGACGGTACCGGCATCTTCTACCCGCTCGATATCCAGGTCCCAAATAGGCAATAACAGAGCTCATGTCAATACTTATTCGTCAAACTACTTTATCAACGAGAATGACCTCGGAGACAGCTATTATGAATATGAAGAAATTCCCCTATACAGGAAAAGAAGTTCTGGTGAATATTCCATTGGTATCATGGCAGTAAACCCCGTAACCAAAAACAGCACAACAACCAACCGACACAGTGCATTGACAAAGTCCATCCCGTTCACGGCATCGTTCTTGTCAGCAAACAACCCGAACAAAGAAGATTTGGAATGGAGCCACAACGTACCTCTGACATTCGGCATCACGGTTGAAAAACGGATTTCCCAATCCATCGGGATAGAAACCGGTATCACATACAGTTTCTTAAAATCGACATATAAAAACACAAACCGTTCCCGATACGGAAATCAGGAACTACACTATATCGGAATACCCGTAACCGGCATTTATCGGTTTGCCCGATGGAACAATTTCTCGTTCTATTCGGCCATTGGCGGAAAAGTGGATTTTAACATTGCCGGAAACCGTACTGACCGGGTAAATGCGAATTATGAAGGATTCCGTTTTCAAGGAGATATAGAAGCAAACACGACCAAATCCATTCGGGACTCCAAAGCCCAATTTTCTCTGACGTGCAAAATAGGTGCAGCATATGCATTTGTCGATTACCTCGAAATGTATGCAGAACCGGGATTAGCCTATTTTTTTAACAACGGAAATTCCGAGATACAAAATATGTGGAAAGACAAACCTCTTAATTTTGCTTTACAAGTTGGACTAAGAACTAATTTTTAACACTAAGAGATGCAGCGAATAGTATTATTTTCGTATCATTGTAACATAGAATCATAAAACGAACAATACAAAAACAACTTATTGCCTTATGAAAATATTGAAAAAACTGTTTTTACCTTTATCTTTATTTTGTTTTCTTATTGCTTTTAGTAGCTGTAATAAAGAAGACAATGAAATAGAATTCGTCGGATTCGGCACAGTTGAAAACTACGGAACAGTCATTAACATAGACGTAAAAGAGGGTGAAGAGCCTTTGTATTTACGCGGAACCATGTTAAACAGTATGTTGTTAAGCGACGGACAACGCGTTTTTGTTTACGGTACAATAGACAAAGACAACCAAACAGAAGACAACAAAGCCATGTTGACGAACTTCATTATGATAAATCCATTCCCGACATTAAGTCTAAATTCTGCTTCCAGCGTCTTTCAAAGTGAACAATTCCTGACCGTCTATGAACCGTGGGTAACATACAACGATGCAGGAAACGACATTATTACCATTCATTGCGAAGCATTATTAGAAAACAACGAAAATTTCACTTATTTTGTAAAAGCCTCGCAAGCGGCGCCTTATAATGAAGGCGATTCTGAACTCAACATCAATTTCATGCTGGAAATAGAATCAGAGGTGAACGAAGGATACAGAAGTCCTATATTCCGCTCCATTGAGCTACCTTTCGGAGCCAACAATAATCCGGGTAAACCAATCAACATAAAAATCAAATGCAATACCCAATCTGCTCCCGACTGCTCAAATTACGATGGAGTAAACGACATCATTACTATAACATACAACCGAGAAAAATAAAATAAATAGGAAAAATAAAAAAAAGACCAGCTCCTCCCAGGAGAGTCTTTAAACAAAAAGTTCGGAAAAAGTTGCGTTACCAGATCGTTACCGTGACGGCTTCCGAACTTTGTTTTCAACAACCGGTTTATCAACATCCTGTATCAGATCACAACAATAGATCACTCTAAAAACTTTATGGTTAATACGCTTTTAGAGTGATGGCAAGAAGCTCCTTACAAAGTGCTATTCTATCTGAAACAGCCAGCTGAACAAAACGAGAAAATTCCCATTATGGGACACATTATCATCAACAGAATCATCTCTTACAGTTTTGTTGCAAATGATTTGTCGCACTCCGATTGGGGAGACACCAAAGCCAAATCAATCGGCTTCTTGGCGTATATGATATTTTGTCCGCAAACAATCTACGGACAGCATTTAAAAGCGAGATATTACGCAAAGGAAAAGTAACTCATTCTTACTGAAACAGACAAAGTAGTTTCGGAACGTTGTCATGGAATAGAAGCAATTATCTATATATGTTTCCGGGGACATCCAGGGCCAACTCTTTCCGGAAATGAATCTTGCATACTTTGAATAAGTGCAACAACAAAAGTCATTTCAATAATCCCGTAAAGTTTCTGGTGTGCCCCAAATAGAGAAAAGATATTAAGTATAATAAAAAAGCAAAAATTTATTGTTTTTATATCTAAATTAATTGTATATTTGCGACGTAATTCATATTTAATAGCGCATTGATATAATGTCGTAAATATCTAATCAGATGAAAATTTAAGATATTTTAGTTTTTTACTGGTTAACCAAGACCTCAAAAACAAATAAAAGAATGACTCACGTTATTAAATACGGCTTAACCAAAGGTTAAATTATTATTATAAATTAAGTGCTTATTATCATATAGTTACAACAGTTATTTACAGATTGAGAACAGGAATTCCATTCTGTTCTATTAGCAGAATTCTTGATCTGAACAACCAACACGAATTGTCGAATTTCAAAAACTTTCGTGCATACCAATAAATATTCTGCCTATGAAGTTGAAATACCAAATTCTTTTAAGTCTCTTATATTTTGTTTGTGACGTAACACAAGCTCAAAATACCTCCGCGAATACCCGTCAAGAAATTCTGGGAGATACACTACTCTTTCGGTTTACTCCTGAAAATCAGATGTTCCTGTCTGATTATGAAGAAAATAAAGAATCTATTCAGACATTGACTCAGTTGGTCCGAATAAACAAGCCCTCTATTGACTCAGGAGACATAAAGGTTCGGGTGCTTGGCTTTTGTTCTTCTTATGAATCCGTGAAAGAAAACCTGGCAGCGGCCAAGAACCGGAGCAATCAGGTAAAGTCTTACCTTATCGTTCATGAGGGTTTAAAAGAAGGCAACTTCCGGACAACCAATTCTACTCGCCAATGGCGAGGATTAACGGATGCGGTTGTGATAACTTATTTATTTGAGACTAAAACCCGTGAATCTTCAACATTCTCAAAAAGCCAGCAAGATACGGTGCACTCCATTGAAAAGACTCTTCCACAAGAGGATTCTCTCTCCACAAAGGAAATAACGAAGGCGAAATCTGATTCTTCGTTACAAATAGAACATCCGTTAACCAAGAAAGAAAATCAAGTTATCTCCCAAGAAAGTTCTTTCTCGCAAACCGATACAAAGGCAGCGGCGGTAGAGAAGGACAGGCCATATCGATGGGCAATCAAAACCAACATGGCTTATTGGGCGGCAACCGTAGCAAATTTGGGTATAGAATATAGCTTTGGAAAACATTATTCCATTGATTTGCCTATCATTTACAGCCCGTATACGATAGCACGGGATTACCAATTGCGTCTTCTGGCGGTACAACCCGAACTACGTTATTGGTTACGCAATCCTATGCAGGCACACTTTTTCGGAGTACATCTCAATATTGGAGCCTTCAATATTGCTGTTGATTCCAAAAATCGGTATCAATCTCCTGACGGTTTTTATGGCGTAGGACTCAGTTACGGGTATATGCTGCCTTTCGCCCGCCATTGGGCGGCCGAATTTACAATCGGGGCAGGATATGTTCATTCTAAATATGACAGCTTCTATAACATTCCAAATGGAGCGTGCTACAAGAAAGGGGCATCTTACAATTATTGGGGGCTCACCAAAATAGGTATCGGGGTATTGTATAGATTCGGTAAATAAGACCAAAAAGAGTTATGAGAAAGTAT
>DVNA01000010.1 GCA_018714665.1 Candidatus Gallibacteroides avistercoris
GCGTTCTGGCTGTCTTTTTCACCTCGGGCGTAATCAGCATCCCCTCCATTATCGGGTTTATCACGCTGTTCGGCATCGCTACCCGCAACGGGATATTGCTCATATCAAAGTACCAGCACCTGCAAAAGGCCGGCACACCGTTGCACGAAACGGTATTGCATGGTTCTATCGACCGGCTGAACCCGATCCTGATGACTGCTCTTACCTCGGCATTGGCGTTGATTCCGCTAGTATTCAACGGAGACAAATCGGGTAATGAAATTCAAAGCCCGATGGCTGTCGTTGTATTGGGCGGACTGCTTACCTCCACATTGTTGAACATTTACCTGATACCCATTGTATATGAATGGTTCGCAAAAAGGAAACTAAATAAAGAAACAAAATGAAAAAAATCATACTTAGCCTATCCGCACTCTGGCTATCCGTTTCGGTTTGGGGACAAGACCCGTATGCCCCGGTACTGGAACAGATAGAACAGAACAGTACGACGCTGCGTGCCCTGCAAGAGAGCATGAAAGCGCAAAAACTGAGCAACAAGACCGGCCTTACTCCGGAAAATCCCGAGGTTGAATTCGGCTACCTGTGGGGAAGCCCTACCGGTATCGGTAACCGCCAGGATGTCAATGTGAGCCAATCGTTCGATTTTCCTACGGTATATGCGCACAAAAACAAACTATCCGACTTGCAGAACAACAGCGTCGAATACGAATATAAATCGCAACGGATGGAGTTGTTGCTCTCGGCCAAAACGACCTGCATCGAACTGGTCTATTACAACGGGCTGCACGACCTCTACTCCCGATTGCTCGACAACGCCCGACAAATTGCCGAATCGTACGAAAAGATGCAGGCAACGGGCGATGCCAACCGGTTAGATTACAACAAAGCCATGATCAACTATACCAACATGGAGAACGAAATCAAACGCATCGCCATTGAACGCAACCGCCTGTTATCGGAATTGACCGTATTGAACGGCGGTATTCCGGTTTCATTCGACACAAAAGAATTCGGGACACCTGCATTGCCTCCCGATTTTGAAAGCTGGTACACGGCTGCCGAAGAGGGAAACCCGGCCCTGCAATACCTCAAATCACAAGTAGAGGTAAGCAACAAGCAGGTACAGCTTTCCCGGTCATCCAACCTGCCGAAATTTTCAATCGGTTATGCCGGAGAGTTCCTGGCCGAAGAGAAATTCCAAGGGGTTGCGGTAGGTATGTCCATCCCTCTCTGGGAAAACAAAAATCAGGTAAAACAGGCCAAAGCTGCGGCAATAGCCTCGCAACAGATGGAACAAGATGCCAAAATGCAATATTACAATCGGTTAAAAAGCCTCTACGAACAGAGCTCCCAGTTACAAGAAAACATAGCCCGCTACAATACGGTATTGAACCAGAACAACAACGAAGAACTGCTGTTCAAGGCCTACAACAGCGGAGAACTATCGTTACTGGATTACCTGCTCGAAATCGAATATTTTTTCGATGCCTACGACAACCGGTTGCAAGCTGAACGCGATTTGGAACTGGCATTGGCCTCGTTAAACGCTTACCAACTATAAATTCAGTTCTCGACTTATAACGGCAGAAAATAATTGTTTCTGCCGTTATATTTCTATCCGTATAGAAAATACAAGATTGTTTTCCGGTCGTTTCTCAATAGAGAAACAACGTTGCAAAGGGCGGCCAGAATCCTGTCCGTTTTTCTGTTTTTCAGCGAAATATTACTACCTTTGTCCGACACTAAACAAACCATCAACCAAACATGAAAATAAAAGCACTATTTATCGGGACAGCCTTTTTGTTGGGTACACTCACCGCCCGTGCCGACGAAGGAATGTGGCTGCTCCCCCTGTTGAAACAACAAAACAGCGAACAACTGAAAAAATTAGGGTTGAACTTAGACCCTGACCAGATATACAATCCCGACGGGACTTCGCTAAAAGATGCCATCGTAATCTTCGGTGGAGGATGTACCGGAGAGATCATCTCGCCCGAAGGGTTGCTAATCACCAACCACCACTGCGGATACGGGGCCATACAACAACACAGTACCGTAGAGCACAACTACCTGAAAGATGGATTCTGGGCGATGAACAGAAAAGAGGAAATTCCCACACCTGGATTAAAGGTTCAATTCATCGACAAGATAGAAGATGTTACTGATTACGTAAAAGAGGCGTTGAAAAACGACCCCGACCCCCATCCGGCCAAATTCCTGTCCGGCAAATTTTTGAAAGAACTGGCCATTGCCCGTATCGGGAAAGAGTACCTCAACCAGAATCCGTGGATCGATGTAGAGATAAAACCCTTTTATGGCGGGAACAAATACTATATGTTTACCAAGAAGGTCTATTCGGATGTCCGGTTGGTAGGAGCCCCTCCCTCATCCATCGGCAAATTCGGCGCCGACACCGACAACTGGATGTGGCCACGGCACACCTGCGACTTCTCGCTTTTCCGGGTATATACCGACAAGAACGGAAACCCGGCTGAATACGCCGAAGACAACGTTCCCCTGAAACCTAAAAAGTACCTGAACATTTCCCTGGCCGGGATAAAAGACAACGATTTTACCATGATTATGGGATTTCCCGGTTCTACCAACCGCTACTATACCTCGTGGGACATCAAACAGAGACGAGACATTTCGAACGCCGTCCGCATCGAGATGCGGGGCATCCGCCAGGAAGAGATGCTGGCTGAAATGTTGGCCGACCCCCAGGTACAGATTCAATACGCCTCCAAATACTCCGGTTCGAGCAACTACTGGAAAAACTCCATCGGGATGAACCAGGCCATAGACAAACTCGACCTGATTGCCAAGAAACAAAAAGAAGAGGCCGAATTCAAGGCATGGGCGCAACAACAAGGGAAAACCGAATACGCCAAAGCACTGGATGACATCCGTGATGCCGTTGAAAAAAGAGATACCGTAAGTTATCAGATAGCCATGATTGACGAGGCGTTGTTAAACGGTGTCGAGTTCAGCCGCGTATCACAAGCGTTTAATTTCAAGGCACTGCAAGAGGCCCTCAAACAAGGTAACGAAGAGATTATCCAACAATTGCTGCAAGAGCTGGAACTCTCATACCAAGCCTTTGCCAACAAAGATTACAACCAGCAAGTAGATAAACGGGTATCCAAAGTAATGATAAAGGCCTATGCCGACCGAATCAAGGCGCAAGACCGTCCGGAGATTTTTTCGCTTATCGAGAAAAAATACAAAAACAACTACGATAAGTTTGTAGAGGATGTTTTCAAAAAATCCATCTTCGGGAGCGAGGCCAACCTGAAAAAGTTTATCAAACGCCCTTCGGTAAAAGCGCTTCAAAACGACCTGATGCTCTCGTTTTCCAAATCGATTTTCGATAAACGGGCAGCATTGTCAGAAGAACAGATACCGTTGAACCAACAACACAACCTGGCCTCAAAGACCTACATCGCCGGTTTGTTGGAAAAAGAGAAGGGTCAAA
>DVNA01000083.1 GCA_018714665.1 Candidatus Gallibacteroides avistercoris
ACGTTAGAGAGCGAAGTCAGTACAGACTTACGAATTCGTACCACCCAGATCAACTTTTTCGACACCTACCGTTTCAGCACCCCCGGGCAGCCGCTCCGAGGCCAGCGTATAGACCGTTACTACCGGTTGACGCCCGAAGGCAAGTTCGAGCCGGAGCGGACAGACCGTTATTCGGTACGTCCGTACGACATCACCGAGCTGGAACACACCCGTCTGTACGAAACCGCCGAAACCCCGGAATAATTCAGAAATAAAAAAAGAAGAGATTGCCGATACAATCTCTTCTTTTTTATACCTATTTATTTTGCAACAGGTCGCGAATCTGGGTCAACAGTTGTACCTCCTCGCTTGGCGGAGGCGGTGTGGCGGGGGCCTCCTCTTTTTTACGCGAAATTTTCCCGATCAATTTAATCAGGAGAAATATGGCAAACGAGATGATTAGGAAATCGACCGTAACCTGGATAAAATTTCCATAGTTCAGTGTAATGGCCGGGACTGTTTCGCCTGCGGCATTGACCGATGCGTGGGCGAGGGTAATTTTCAGGTTGGTGAAGTTGATACCGCCCAACAGCAATCCGAAAACAGGCATGATGATGTCGGAGACGGCCGATGACACAATCTTGCCGAATGCGGCCCCGATAATGATACCCACGGCCATGTCTATCACGTTGCCGCGCATGATAAACTTTTTGAAATCTGAAATGAATGGAGACTGTTTCATACTATCAAGAAAACAGTTTGGAAAGAAAAAAGTTTGGTGTTATCCGTAACAAATTTCGCCTTTTTCATTTCGGTATTCGTCGAAACTCTTGTTGTATTGCGTCATGGCCCGAAGGCTCATGCCCATGCTCGAAAATCCGCCGTCGTGGTAGAGGTTCTGCATGGTAACTTTTCGGGTCAGGTCGGAGAACATGACAATGCAGTAGTCGGCACATTCGTCGGCGTTGGCATTGCCCAGCGGCGACATCCGGTTCGAGAAATCCATCAGCGACTCCATCCCTTTTACCCCGCTACCGGCCGTTGTCATGGTAGGCGACTGGGAGATGGTATTGATGCGGACATTCTTTTCGCGGCCGTAAATGTAGCCGAAGCTGCGGGCGATGGATTCGAGCAGTGCTTTGGCGTCGGCCATATCGTTGTACCCGAAAAGCGTACGTTGTGCCGCTACATAAGACAGGGCCAGGATAGAGCCCCCTTCGGCGATGGCATCCATCTTTTTGGCCGTTTGTATCATTTTGTGAAAGGAGATGGCCGATATGTCGAGCGTTTTGTTGAGCATATCGTAATCGAGGTCGTCGTAGGGACGTTTCTTGCGCACGTTCGGCGACATCCCGATGGAGTGGAGTACGAAGTCTATTTTCCCGCCCAGAATCTCCATCGATTTACAAAATACCATTTCCAGGTCTTCTACGCTGGTGGCATCGGCCGGGATGACCTCTGCGTTGAGTTTCTTTCCCAGCGAGGATACCTCGCCCATACGTACGGCTACCGGAGTATTGGACAAGGTGATGGTGGCACCCTCCTCTACGGCGCGTTCAGCAACTTTCCAGGCAATGGACATTTCGTTGAGGGCTCCGAAAATAACCCCTCTTTTTCCTTTTAATAGATTATAGCTCATGAGCTTGTTTTTTTAGTTTGTTTTTATGGCAAATGAGTTTCATTGCCAATTTCGGGGGGCAAAGATAGAAATATCTTTTATAATGACAATCAAGGATATTCATCTTCGGTATATTTACTCGGAAAAATAAAAAAGCCTTTTTTTTACTTTTTATCGGCTTAAATCGTCCGTTTTTTGAAAGAATCTTTTATCTTTGCCAGAACACAAATTTAATAATATAAAACACACAAAATGACCATGAGCAAACCTTATGTAGTCGGAATAGATATTGGTGGAACCAATACCGTATTCGGCATTGTAGATGCCCGTGGAACCATTATCGCAAGTGGTTCTATCAAAACTCAAAAGTATAGTGAAGTTGAAGATTACGTAAAAAACCTTTCCGAAGAACTGACCAAACTGATTGTTCAGGAAAAGGTGGCAGACCAAATTACCGGTATCGGTGTGGGTGCACCTAACGGAAACTATTATACCGGAACAATAGAGTTTGCTCCCAATCTTCCGTGGAAAGGTGTAATACCTTTGGCTCAGATGCTTTCAGAAAAAACAGGTTACCCCGTATCGTTGACCAACGATGCCAATGCAGCGGCCATCGGTGAAATGACTTACGGAGCAGCCCGCGGTATCAAAGACTTTATCATGATTACCCTCGGAACAGGAGTAGGTAGCGGTATCGTTATAAACGGACAGTTGGTATATGGCCACGACGGGTTTGCCGGCGAGCTGGGCCACGTGATTATGCGTCGCGGAAACGGCCGTCTTTGCGGTTGCGGACGTACCGGATGTCTGGAAGCATACGCTTCGGCTACGGGTGTGGCACGTACAGCACGCGAATTCCTCGAAATACGGAACGAACAGAGTTTGTTGCGCCAGATCCCCATTCAGGACATCACCTCCAAGGATGTGTACGACGCTGCCATTGCCGGCGATAAGATGGCTGCCGAAATCTTTGAATATACCGGAAATATGTTGGGAGAAGCCTTTGCTGACTTCGTCGCATTTTCAAGTCCCAAGGCAATCGTTATTTTCGGCGGTTTGGCAAAATCGGGCGAATTGATTATGAAGCCCATCCGCGAATCGCTGGATCGTAACATCCTGCCTATTTACAGAGGTAAAGTAAAAGTAATCCCCTCGGAATTGAAAGAGAGCGATGCCGCCGTATTGGGCGCCAGTGCTTTGGGCTGGGAAGCAAAATAACGATTAAAACTTTTCATAATTATCTGTAAAAGGGGCTGTCTGACGTAAAGTCGGATGGCCTCTTTTTTTGTAGGATTCTCCCAAATAGAGAGACATCGCCTCCCCCGCGGGGAGTTTCTGTTTTTTTCTCATGTTGCCGGGTTGTCATAACATCGGGATAAGAATCGTTTTTCGTTTTTTTGTCTGTAAATGATAAGAAAATGAAAGATGTTGATATAGAAAATATTATAAAAGAAAACAGCCGCAGGCTATCGGCCCTGTCCGAGGTATATGATCCCGTATCGGGCGAAGGTTGTTACGGCAAGGAACGTCTTCTCTTGTCTTTGTCCGACGCGCCGATTCCCCGGCAGTACATCCCGGTAAAGATGGCGCAGGAGTCAACCCTGATACAACAGTTGTTGTGTACCAGCTCCATCGGAGAGTATGTATCGAGCGTATTGGAATATCCTGACGAAGAACCGATTCGGGAACAAGTCTGGGAAAAGATTGTAGAAACCCGTATCCGTTACGATTTCGAGTTTTGGGCAGCGATGTTCGTGGAGATAAAAGACAAGCAGAGCGATAGCGACATTCCTTTTGTCTTGAACCGTCCCCAACGCCGTTTGTTGGCAGCGTTCGAGCAGATGAGAGAACAGGAGAGACCCATCCGTGTCATCCTGCTGAAAGCCCGGCAGTGGGGCGGTTCGACGCTGGTGCAGATCTATATGGCGTGGATACAGCTGGTACACCGTCGTAACTGGAACAGCGTGATTTGTGCCCATCTCAAAGACAGTGCCGCCAATATCAAGGGGATGTATGCCAAGCTGTTGGAGCGTTATCCGCCGTGGTTGCTGGGTACGGACGAGCCGGTAAAGTTCCACCCTTACGAACGCAGTGTCAATACCTCGGTCATCAAACAAACCGGATGTCGGGTGACGATCGGTTCGGCGGAAACGCCCGAGTCGATACGGGGGGCCGACGCCGTTATGGCCCATTTGTCGGAGGTGGCCTTCTGGCCCCGTACCCGGCAAAAATCGCCCGAACAGTTAATTCGTTCCGTTTGCGGGTCGGTAGCCTTGTTGCCCTATTCCGTCGTTGTGCTGGAAAGTACGGCCAACGGTACGGGGAACTATTTCCACCGTGAGTGCGAACGGGCCAAACGGGGCGAAAGCGACAAACAGTTTCTCTTTGTCCCGTGGTATGAAATAGAGATGTATTCCTCACCGATAGCAGATTACGAGGCCTTCATCGAGGCAATGGATGATTATGAACATTTCCTGTGGGAGCAAGGTGCCACGCTCGAAGCCATACACTGGTACCGGCAGAAACGGAGGGAGTATCCCGAACACGCCGACATGATGGCCGAATATCCGTCGGACGATGTGGAGGCCTTTACCTATTCGGGCGAACGGGTGTTCGACGTCAAACAGGTACAGCGTTTACGTAAAAACTGCATCGACCCTGAGTTTGTCGGGGAGGTATATGGCCGGGCGTCGCACGGGAAAGAGGCGCTGGAAGATCTGAAATTCAGCGCCGAGCCAGGAGGGTTGTTGGCCGTTTGGTCGATGCCTGCCGACGAACACAACGTACGGGACCGTTACGTTACCGTAGTCGATATCGGGGGACGTTCCACCAAAGCCGACTATTCGGTTATCGTCGTCTTTGACCGTTACTGGATGATGTTTGGCGGAGTACCTGAAATCGTGGCGCAGTGGCGCGGGCATACCGACCACGACCTGTTGGCGTGGAAAGCTGTCCAGATAGCCTCGTTTTACCACCGCTCCCTGTTGGTGATAGAGAGCAATACCCTGGAAACCGAAAATACCGATGGAGAACATTCCGAATACATCCTCGATACCATCGCCTCGGTTTATGACAGGCTGTATGCCCGGGCCACCGCAGGACAGATCCGGGAGAATCTCCCCACCCGTTGGGGGTTTCACATGAACCGTTCTACCAAAACGTTGATTATTAATCATCAGATTAATATGTTGCGAGAGAACGGATACATCGAACGCGACCTGTTGGCCTGTTACGAGCACGATGTGTTTGAAAAGAAACCGAACGGCAGTTTCGGGGCCATGGACGGGCATCACGATGATGTGCTGATAACCCGTTGTATAGGCAATTACGTATGTTATACCGAACCGTTGCCGGCGTTTGTTGCCGAACGCGAAAAGAAAAAAGAGAACCCCGGAATGCCCGTGAGCGAGGCCTCTTTTTGAACAGTTGGAAAATGTCTGTTGCTTTTTCTTGCCCGGAAAATTGAATAAAAGGCCAATAACACTTATTTTTGTAGCCTTATATGGAATCAAAATAAATAATCAGATGGGGAAAGTCGTCTCTAAAATATATCCGGTGCTCGATATGCACTGTGCCGCCTGTGCCCAAGCGGTTGAAAAAGGAGTCAAGAATCTGCGTGGAGTAGAAAAAGCCGATGTGAATCTGGCTTTGAACGTTCTGTATATAGATTTCGACAAAGATAAAATATCGCCGGAGAGCCTTAAAAAAGAGGTACAGGCGCTGGGGTACGACCTGATCATAGAAGAGGAGAACAGTTTTGAAAAGCAGGAAAAAGAGCAGAAGAAACATTATCGGCAGATGAAGCGCCGTACCGTAGGGGCCTGGCTCTTCTCGATACCGGTATTTCTGTTGTCGATGGGGTTTATCCACGCGGAAAATGCCAACTGGATTATGTTGGCATTGACATTGCCGGTGATGCTGTTGTTTGGCAGATCGTTCTACATCAGCGGCTTTAAGCAGTTGTGGCATTTCCGTGCCAACATGGACACGTTGGTAGCCCTCAGTACCACGATTGCCTTTCTGTTCAGCCTGTTCAATACTCTTTATCCTGAATTTTGGGAAAGGCAGAACATTGAACCGCATGTATATTACGAAGCGGTAGATGTGGTGATAGCCTTTGTCCTGTTGGGTAAGTTGATGGAGGAGCGTGCCAAAGGCAGTACCACCGAGGCGTTGAAGAAACTGATTGGATTGCAGGCCCGGAAAGCCCGGGTGGAGACCGATGAAGGTCTGAAAATCATTCCTGTTTCCCTTCTGAAAAAAGATATGATTGTCAGCATCCGTCCCGGGGAGAAGATACCCGTAGATGGCATCCTGACCGAAGGTTCTTCGTTTGTGGACGAAAGCATGATAACCGGCGAGCCGGTAGCCGTAGAGAAAGATCCCGGCAGCAAAGTGTATGCCGGAACCATTAACCAAAAAGGAGCTTTCCGTTTTCGGGCTACCGAGGTGGGGGCCGATACCTTCCTGTCGCAAATTATCCGGATGGTACAGGAGGCACAAGGTAGCAAGGCCCCCGTACAGCGGTTGGTCGATAAAATCTCCAATATCTTTGTTCCGGCGGTTATCGGAATCGCCATACTGACCTGTATCCTCTGGATGGTGATAGGCGGGACTCCCTATTTTTCGTATGCGTTGCTTTCGGCCGTATCGGTATTGGTGATAGCCTGCCCCTGTGCGTTGGGTTTGGCCACTCCTACGGCGTTGATGGTCGGTATCGGAAAAGGGGCAGAGAACCATATCTTAATCAAAGAGGCCCTTGCTCTTGAACAGATGAAACGGGTCGATACGGTTGTATTCGACAAAACCGGTACCCTTACCAAAGGACGGCCTTCGGTAGTTCAGCTGGTGCGCATGGGGAGAGAGACCGATATGGTGATACCGTTGTTGTATCGGGCTGAGCAGATGTCAGAACATCCGTTGGCAGAAGCGATGGTAAAATACATCGAGGCGAACGGGCTGCTTACCTATTACCGAAATGATACCATCGAAGATTTTACCGCCGTTTCAGGAAAAGGAGTCCTCTTTCGTTGCGGTCAAGAACGTTATTGGGTCGGTAACGAGGCGTTACTTTCTG
>DVNA01000084.1 GCA_018714665.1 Candidatus Gallibacteroides avistercoris
GCAAGCCTTGTGCTGACGCACCCTTGACAGGCTAAACTATAGACACATTTTGTAAGATACCATCATGAGATGGTATGTCCGCACTATGCGTCCCCAGCACTCAGGGGGGGAGTGCCGTCCCCCCGACCCCCTCCTTGCGTACCGGGGGCGCTTCGCGCGGGCGTTCCGTCCTTTACGGAATCAAACATTACATAGGTGTCATACAGACTATAATAAACCTTCTTTGCCCGGAAAAAATCTGAACCAACCTTTTCTTTAAGCGGATACCACATTTTAACGGAAACAAACAAATTTCCAAGCGCAAACAGCGATATCAACTTACCTCTCCAACCAAAATTAGAGACTTTTCGATGCTTATATTCATACTCGATCAAACTGCGAATCTGCCTATCAATCATACGGTCAAATTGAGCCACAAGGATAATATCATATCCAAGATGTCGATGCATCGTAAAAAATTTAAGCCATTCATTCCGACGTTTATGACCCCAGTCCCTTGCATTAAACAAAAGCTGACATTCATCTATAACAAGCAGAAGGCTCCCCTCCTTAACCCGTCCTTTCTCCCTTATATATCCATCAGCGTACGATATAAGATAATCGGGTGTAAGATTTTCATTATCAACATATGTAAACCGCAACGGTTTCCGACTTTTAATCCGCTCCAAATTAATGGCAAAATTACACACACAAGGCTTTCCCATTTTAAGCCACCAATAGATGCGCTCCGCAGTATGTAAAGATTTACCACTTCCCGGCGTACCACTAAAAAATGTTATCATTACGCCCCCCCCCTTAGTCTATAACTCGTATCCAACGCATTATGATACTATACAAATAAAACAGAGCTACGGAAACAAGCCAAGCCTGTCCTACCGCAATAATAGAGCCGACAGGAATAAACCAGTTAAGCCAACCCAGATATGGGATATCCTGCATCTTGTCTATAAAAGACGCAAACGGACTCTGCGGCAAGAACGATATTACCCAGTTTACAAAATCCACAAGCAAATTAATAATAGAATCTAACATATCTACCCCCTTATAAGCTGCCGAGTTGCCATAATCAGACCGACTATAAAAGCCAATAAAAACATTGTACGGCATATAGCCGCAACCGTATCAAATTCAGACAGATCAATATCAAAAGTATAAGAAAAACCAAGAGGTCTAACATTTAATGTATACTGTATACGAGGTGCAACCGGTTCTTGGTTAAATACACTCACGGCGCGAACTAAATCGAACGGAACACAAAAAGGGAATACCTTTGTTAAATCAACTTTCAATCCATCAATGGTATCAGGTACTTCCGTAGGAAGATTAGGCAAAGACGGCGCAGGCGTTATAGGAACATCAACTGCACCTTCCCCAACCAGAACCGTATCTGTAGCAGGGTCTAAAACAATAACATCATTATCGGCTATCGCATCTGACCAAGTCCCTTCTATCCATCCAGTTATATCACCAGCAACCGGAATTTGCTCCACAATGCTCCCATCAGCCTGCACCTGACCATAGGTCAAATTTTCAAACGTTGTTCCAAGACCATCTACCTTTTGCGCAATATCCTGATTCGCAGAATTATCCATAGGCAACCCAGTCAAAGCATCTTCATCGTAATGCTCTAATGCCTCGTCTATAGATTCGTAAATAGTAAATGTACTATATTTTAGTTCAGCATTTCTCGACATACCAACAGACGCAATATACCCATCATCTTTACGAACGTAAGAACCATCAGATTGTTTCATCATAATATAACGATAAATATCAGCTTGATTCGAATAACTGTCAATCGACACAGAAGAAATAGAACTACCAAAATCACGCCAATAAGCAACAGGCTTTTTATCGGAAATAAAATAATAATATGAAGTCCCCCATAGCATTACGATTATGTAAGAACCCTTCAACATATCAGCAGTTGAAATTGCGTCAAGAAAATCAAACTCTGGGAACAGGTCAAGAAAAGTCGCATTATCGGCAATAGCAGAGAGAAATTTTTTTAACTCTGGAGTCACAGCAATGGTACCAGACCCATTCGCAGAAGCAAGAAATTGGTCAAAAGAAGCCGCCATAATCTCGTCATCGTGCGAGGTAAAAAGAGAATTCCAAACGCTAGAACCAAAATCATACAAGGCCTGATTTACAGCATCACTATTCTTCAAATAATAATCAGCCGTCAATTTAACGCCGACAACAGCCAAAAGAGGAATCATAACAGCCGCAACTGCCGGTAAAGGAAAGACCGCCTTCACATTTTTGGCAGTAGAATAACTGCTGAACACTGCCGATGAGGCAATCGCCCCAACAAGCAAGTAAACAAGAAATCTTTTCCTTATCTTTTTCAAATACATAAACAAAATACAGGGCTAATAATAAAAAGAGGGGAGGTTCCCCCCCCCTGATTAAGCCTTACTCGTAACTTTTTTAAAAATTTTGATGCCAACACTGACAACAACAAGACCGCCAACGAGCGGAAGAACAATTGGAAGAACGTCTCCCACGATTCCGGTCAACGCACTGCCAATCTCTGTAAAGCTAGTCGTTAAAGCACTCGTAATCTCGCCCATGCTTGCCCTCCTTTCTCAAACTTTTTTTATTATCTTAAATACACCGTCAACCACAATTCCGGCTGCCATTGGAATGCAACCGAGCAGAAAGCCAACTGGTATAAAAGATACAAACAATGCACCAAGGTCCACTAAATTTAACACTTCCATTTCTGACCTCCTTAACCATGGAAGTACTTCGAAAAAATACTACAGCAAAGACAGCCAACCAAAAGAGCAAGACCAACAACAAAGATAATATTCAAGTTTACAAGCGAATCCATCTTAGTATTGATATCACCCAAAGACTCCACTAATACAGTGGATTCTACTGCATCAGGCTCAACAAATGTCTCATCAGCCGAAGTATCAGACGTACCAGAATCATCAACAATCGCGGCATCCGTGCCGTTCTCAAAACTCTCTTCTTTTTCCATACCGACACATTACCCAGCCGCCTACTTAAAACGAAAATCCGACATATAAGCACGCGAACCCACGATCTCATAATCGATTTGAATTTGCTTACCTACGCATTCAGGCGTAAGCAAATGCTGTTTATCTTCCGGAACAAAAACAGATTCCACCCTTGAACCCACCGAGCCACGCTCTTTTTCGCGCGCACTGTAGTCCTTCTGAACATCCATAATACAATAGTTACCCTTCTGGTTTGAAAACTTTTTGTAACCGATTAATTTACCCATTTCTTCTTTCTCCTTTCTTTCTTATGTTCTATAGGGTTACTTTATTTAATTGTCAAGGTACCCTTGTTTTATGCACATACAAATGGTACAATGTTCATGTGCAAAGCCACATATGGAAGCCATCCCAATCGTTACAGCACACCTTATTTTTCAAAGGTTCGTTACAGCACTTTTTCCAGAATGGAAAGGACTTTGCCAGAATGGCGTATGCCCCAAGAATAACCCGACAAAAGTATGTATAAGGTATTAATACCTTACATGATTATTATAACAAGGTATTAATACCTTGTCAACACTTTAAAAAAAAAAAGAAAGGATTTTTTATGCCAAGTAAAAGACCAATAATCGCAATACGGACAAACAACGAAACAATCGAGAAATTCAATATAATTGCAGAAGAAGAACGTAGAAGCATGAGTAATCTAGGAGAAAAAATAATTCTTGATTACATAAAAGCGTACGAAAAAGAACACGGCAAAATAAACATAAAGAATATAAACGTGATAGAAAACAAAGGCACAATAAATATGTGAACGCTGACTCACA
>DVNA01000085.1 GCA_018714665.1 Candidatus Gallibacteroides avistercoris
TCTATGGCGCGCGTGCGTTGAACGAGGTGTTCTATCTGGACGATTTCCTCCAACTGGAAAAAGAGTTCCCCAACTTCTCGTTCCATCTGGCACTCGACCGTCCCGATCCCGCAGCCGATGCCGCCGGCGTAAAATATACCCCCGGGTTTGTACATCAGGTGATTTATGAAACCTACTTGAAAGACCACGAAACCCCCGAAGATATAGAATACTACATGTGCGGTCCCGGTCCGATGGCCGAAGCGGTGAAGAAGATGTTGTGGAACCTGGGCGTTCCCCGCGAAATGTTGATGTTCGACGATTTCGGAGGATAGCCTCTCCGCATTTCAGATATGAGCATGCCGCCGGAATTTTGTTTCCGGCGGCATGATTTTTTTTGGGGCAGGGATGTCTTTTGGGGGAAGGTGGCGAATGTATTTGTCTCTCCTTGTCGAAAGAGGATGGTGTATTTCCGTCGGGCGATTCTTGAAAAACTCTTGCTGGCATAGCCGGGGTTTGTAAAAAGATTTCCCTATTTTTGTAGGCTATATAACAACCTGTATCGATGAAAAAGATTCTTATATATTTTCTGCTGGTATTTTTTTGTCTCTCTTCTTTCCAGAATTTTGCACAAAATCCCGTTTCAGATCTGCATAAAATAGACCTTCCGTTGCGGATTCCGCTCTACCTGAGCGGAAATTTCGGGGAGTTGCGCAGCAACCATTTTCATTCCGGGCTCGACTTCAAGACGCAGGGCGTTGTCGGGAAATCGGTTTACAGTATTGAAGATGGCTATGTCTCGCGCATCAGCGTATCTCCCTCAGGATATGGAAGAGCCCTCTATATCACCCATCCGTCGTTGGGTATTACTACCGTATGCGGACATTTGAGCAGGTTTAACGCATACATCGATTCTGTTGTCAAGGCCCGTCAGTACGAGAACGAAAGCTTTTCGGTCAATCTGACCTTCGGGCCGGGTGAGATTCCGGTTAAAAGGGGACAGTTGGTGGCTAAAAGCGGTAATACGGGCAGCTCTGGGGGGCCTCATGTCCATTTTGAAATCCGGGAAACCGAGACAGAGGTACCGATAGACCCGTTACCCTATTTCCGCCGGATGTTGAAAGATACCCGTAAACCCCAGATACGAGGCGTTTACCTGACGGCAATCCCCGGCAGAGGGTACAGCAACGGTGAGACAGGCGTTACGTTGGTGAAAAAGGAGAATGCTCCGGTTACCCTCAGCAAGCCCCTGACGGCATGGGGAGAGGTCTATCTTGGGGTAAAAGCGTACGATTACATGAACGAGACGACCAACATATATGGCGTATATTCCATTCAGTTGCAGGTGGACAGCCAGTTGGTTTTCTCCTCCGTTCTCGATAAGATTCCTTTTGAGGATACCCGCTACCTGAATAGCTTTATTGATTACAAGGAGTGGAAAACGAAACGCTCGTTCGTGATGAAATCGAAGGTGGACCCCGGTAACAAGCTCGACGTTTACAAACAGGTAGTCAATCGGGGTATTATTACCATCGACCAGGAACGGCCTTACCGGTGCGTATATACGTTACGCGATGCTTTTGGCAATAAAACGGTTCTCGAATTTACCATACAGGGAAAAAAACACACATTCAAATCCGAGGAGCCGTGCGATACCCTGTTGGCCTATAACCGGTCCTATACGGGTATCTACGAAGGGGCACGGATCGATATTCCCGAAGACGCTTTCTACGAAGATGTACCCTTTACCTATCGTAGCGAAGAACGTTCCGGTTATCTGTCGGCACTCCATGTCGTGCATACCCCCGAAGTGCCGGTGCACAAACCCTATACGTTGCGGGTAAAGATAGATGCCGATACGATTGCCGACAAACAGAAATATTACATGGCCTCTGTCCAGCCCGGCGGAGGAGAGGGGGCTCTCGTGGGTAAATACGACGACGGTTGGTACGAAATCTCGACCAATACATTCGGCACATTTGCCGTCAAGGCCGATACCGTAGCTCCGACAATCCGCCCCCTCTCTCCCGAGAACTGGGCAAGGAACGGATCTGTCAAGTTCCGCATCGGCGATTCCCAGTCCGGGATAGCCCGTTTCCGGGGGACGATTGATGGTGCCTATGCCCTGTTTGAATACGATGCAAAGAGTGCTACGCTCAGTTACAAGATAGACCGTCAACGGGTGGCCAAAGGAAAGGAACATGAGCTGGTTATGACGGTAACCGACAACTGCGGTAACCAACAGCAATATACGCGGAAGCTTTCCTTGACAACTCAATCCACTCAAAAGAAAAGCACTGCTGCCAAACCTCAGCCGAAGAAGAGCGTTACAACATCTTCAAAAACGTCCGCTAAGCAGGTAAAAAAGTAGTCCTTACCGGATGATCTTAAAAATGGCCGCATCTTTCCCCGGCAGGTGAAAGGATAAGGTATCGTTAGAGATGAGGCCCGATTCTTGGCGCCACAGTTCGTCGAACCGAAATTTCTCCCCGGTGGGTAGTTCTAAATCGGCTATCGGCAGTTTAATGGTTTGTGGCTCTTTATCGAAATTAAAAACAGCCACATAGACTGAATCCTGGTCGGAAGAGGTGAAGATGCTCTCCGCACGCCGTTCCTCGGAAGGAAGATACCCGTAAACCGGATAGAACGATAGCCGTTTGCGCGCCAACGCGATGATCTGTCGGTTTGCGAAAAAACGTTTTACCCGTTCTTTGGTCAAGGCGCTACCCTTTTTACTTACATCGTCCCCGGACATCAGGATACCCGTGATAACTCCCGAGGTGATACGGGCTCGATTCTCTCCTTCGCTTTCCCCGTTTTTTTGAAGAACCAGGTGATCCGGATCATTAAAGGCGTAACAGTGCCCTAACCACCAGCCGAAAGACAATCCGTT
>DVNA01000086.1 GCA_018714665.1 Candidatus Gallibacteroides avistercoris
AAGAAAGGATATTGTCTCTACTATATGGGATGCAAAGGGCCTAATACGTTCAACTCCTGCGCCGTAATCAAGTGGAATAATTGTATCAGTTATCCCATCCAGTCCGGGCACGGATGTATCGGTTGTGCAGAACCTAATTTCTGGGATTATGCACCGTTGTACAGCCACATCCCCGATGTTCACGGTATTGGCATAGAGGCAACGGCAGATAAGATCGGTGCCGCTCTCAGTGCTGTTACCTTGGGTGGAGTACTGGCTCATGCCGTCGTTACCAACATCCAGAAACGCAAACTGATAAAGAACCAGCTGGACGATATCAGTATCAATACCGAAGAGTATGAACGTCAAAAAGCCCGGATGGAGGAAGAACGCAGGCAAATTGCCGATCGTGAAAAACAGGAAAAAGGAGAAGAGTCCAAAAAAACGAATTAATGCAGTATTAAAACAGAACAGAATATGGCAAAAAGAATCGTAGTAGATCCGGTTACCCGCATAGAGGGACATTTACGCATTGAGGCTGACGTAGAAAACGGAATCATCAAAGATGCGTACAGCTCCGGAACGATGATACGCGGATTGGAACTGATAGCGCAGGGCCGCGATCCGCGGGAAGTTTGGGCCTATGTCGGCCGGGTGTGCGGGGTATGTACCTCTATCCATTCGTTGTGCTCGGTACGGGCGGTCGAAAATGCGTTGGGTATTGTCATACCTCCCAATGCCGAGATGGTCCGAAACCTGATGCAGGCAGCTTTGATGGAACAGGATCATGTGGTCCATTTCTACCAGTTGCAGGCGTTGGATTGGGTGGATGTCGTTTCTGCCCTAAAAGCCGATCCCAAAGAGACCTCGGCAATCGCCCAGAGTATATCGCCCTGGCCTAAAAGTTCTGTCGGGTATTTTGCCGATATACAGAAGAAAATTAAGAACTTCATGGATACCAGCCAGCTGGGAATCTTTGCTAACGGATATTGGGGCCATCCGGCCTATAAATTACCGGCGGCAGTAAACCTGTTGGGAGTTGCTCACTATTTGGAGGCACTTGAAGTGCAGAAAGACATTGTAAAAATCCAAACCATATTTGGAGGGAAAAACCCGCATCCCAATTTCCTGGTTGGCGGGATGGCTTGTGCCGTGAATATAAACGATCCGAATGCGTTGAACCTGGAACGGTTGAGCTATGTAGCGGAGATTATCGAAGAGACGCAACAATTTGTCCAGCAAGTTTATCTGCCCGACGTGTTGGCCATCGCCTCGTACTATCCGGAGTGGACTAAAATAGGCGGAGGATTGAGAAATTACATCTCGTATGGAGATTTCCCGATGGGAAATTACGGCGAGCTGCCAACCTACAAAAGTCCCCGAGGAATTGTCGTAGATCGGGACTTGTCCCACGTAGAGCCGTTTGACCCTACCGATATGGATGGATTGCAGGAGTTTGTCAATAACTCGTGGTACAAGTATGCCGAAGGAAAAGATGTAGGGCTTCACCCCTCGGTGGGTGAGACGGTGTTGGATTATACCGGGCCTACGCCTCCATACGAATACCTGGACGTAGATAAACCGTATAGCTGGATTAAAACGCCCCGTTATAAAGGAATGCCCATGGAGACCGGGCCTCTGGCTCGTTTCATTGTCGGGTATGCCTCTGGGTACGAACCGTATAAGGAGCTTACAGACAAGTGCCTGGCACAATTGAATGTTCCGCTGGAGGCCCTTTATTCTACCGTGGGGAGAACATTGGCACGTGCCATGGAGTCTTCGTTGGTGGCCGATTGGATGGGCGATTTCTATCGTCAGTTGTTAAGTAACATCAAGTCGGGAGATTACCGGATGTTCAATAACACCTATTGGGAACCCTCTACCTGGCCCAAGAAAGCGCAAGGATACGGCCTTACCGAGGCACCCCGAGGCTCTTTGGCCCATTACGTGGACATATCGGACAAGAAAGTATCCCGGTATCAGATGGTAGTCCCCACTACCTGGAACGGTTCTCCCCGCGATACCAAAGGACAACATTCTGCGTTCGAGGCCTCGTTGATAGGGACACCCGTATTCGACCCCTCCGTACCGTTGGAAATTATCCGAACGATTCATTCGTTCGATCCCTGTTTGGCTTGTGCCGTTCATTTGTATGACGAAAAAGGTTCATTCGTCCACCAGTTAGATTGTATGTAAAAATACCAGGATATGATTAGTCGAAAACCGTCGTTGAGAGAAGTATATGTATGGCAACTGCCCGTACGTATTTTCCATTGGGTAAATGCTTTTACCATAACAGTTTTGATTGTAACCGGGTTTATTATCGGAGACCCGCCTGCCATTATGCACGGCACGGCCCCGGAGTTTAATTATTGGTTCGGGTGGGTGAGGTTGGCACATTTCATCGCCGCTTTTATATTTGTAATCAATTTGGCGGTACGTATATACTGGGCCTTTGCCGGCAATACCTTTGCCCGGTGGAACAATTTTATCCCGATTACCCGCAAACAAATTAACGGCATTTTTGAGACTATAAAGGTGGATGTGTTGTTGCTGACTCCCAAACCGGTTTACGACATCGGGCACAACGCCTTGGCCGCCTTTACCTATTTCGGTCTGTTGGTCGTATCCATTGTTCAGATTGTTACCGGATTTTCCATGTTCAGTGCATCCAGCGATGCGTGGTATGCTCCCTATTTTCAGGATTTGTTGATCAGCATGAATGGGTTCTTTCCGGTTCGTAACATCCACCATATCTTGATGTGGTTTTTCGTGTTGTTTATCATCGTACATGTATATCTGGTTTTCTACCACGACTATATTGAGCGCAACGGGATAGCCTCCTCCATGATAGGCGGTTGGAAATTTATAAATGAAAAGATTGTAGAACAATTCTTGTCCGAAGAGAAGAGAAAAAAGCAATTGTCTTTGGATAAAAAAATGGAGGAAACAGCACATAAGAAATGGGAAAAGGAGATAAATGCATGAATCGGATTTTGGTCCTGGGACTGGGTAATTGGGTACTTAAAGACGAAGGAGTCGGTATTCATGCCGTTCACCGAATACAGCAAACAGGATTACCTGCCGGCATAGATCTTTTGGATGGAGGGACGGGAGGTATATTTATGATCGGTATTTTGCAGCAATACGACCATGTTATTATGATCGATGCTACCCTCGATACCCGTCCTCCCGGTACGGTAAGGCGGCTAAAACCCAAATATTCGGCCGATTATCCCCGGTTGATGAGCGCTCACGAGGTAGGATTGAAAGATATGATAGATGCCATGGTCTTGCAGGAGAATATTCCGGAAATTGATTTGGTCGTCGTTTCGGCACGGGATGTACAGGAGATCGGTATGGAACTCTCTCCTCCGGTAGAAAAAGCTCTGCCCCAAGTTGTGGATACGGTACATGAAATCATCCGCGAGTTGCGATAGCTGTTTGTCATTAGGAAAGATAGACCTCTTTGAGATAATCAGAGAGGTTTTTGTTTTTCCCCGTATGTACCCTTTCTTGTTCTCTGCCCAGCCAATAGGAGAGCGACCTCTTGGAGATCTTTTCCTGCTCTTTTTTCGCTCTTTCCAACAACCGGAATAGCGTGAAGTCGGGAACATCAAATTCATTCATCTCAATCGATTTTGCTACCGATACAATCCTGTCGGTCCATGTTGGCGGAATAGAATCAGTCAATAACGATTTCCTGAAAAAAGAGCGTTCGACCGGAGAGTAACAAATCGGCATCTCCGAGATGGCCGATAATATGTTCGCAATATCGGTGAAGGAGTAGGAGATAGCACTCGATATTTTGTAGGTTGCACTTACTTTGGGTTTATGCCGTATAAAGTAAGTTACCACCCGAGCGATGGCATCGGATGAGGTGAAACTGATACGCCCGTTACCGCCGGGAAACAAAATCTTTCCCGAAGATAGAGGATTCCCGATGAAGATAGGCATCTGTTCCATGAGAATATTCCGTCTCAATATGGTATATACGATGCCCGAGTTTCGAATAGCCGTTTCTGTTTCGACATTCTCCTGGGCCGGGATACAGGACGAGTTCCCGGTCAGGATGGAACTGACGTATATAATGTATTTGACACCTGTTCCCAATGCAGAGTATAACAGGTTAATATACCCTTTTCTCAGGTCGGATAGAAAATTGGAGTGGGTAATAATTAATGTATCTACCTTGTTTAAGGCCTTGTCTAAGGAGGGATGTGTGTTCAAAGAACCCGTTACAACATCTATATTCCACGCATCATAAAGAGAAGCGTTTGCCTGGGGCGGTAACAGAATACGGATATTGTCGGTTTGCTGTTCGAGAAAAACGTTTAGTATTTGTTTTCCAGGAGCATTTTGCACGTCGGTTATGAGTGTCATGTCGTTAAAATATTAAGATCTTTCATGCAAGAACGATTGCAACGGTTAAAAGGTTGTCGAACGAAAGAAAAATTGTATCAAATCGGATAAATTCTTTTCGTAGTGACAGAATCTTCTTACTTTTGTGTCAATTTTGTAATAGTATGGATAGTACGTTTCTGACCATTATAGAGATATTGGGGACAATCGCTTTTGCCATCAGTGGAATAAGATTGGCCTCTGCCAAGAAATTCGACTGGTTCGGAGCGTATGTGGTAGGTTTGGTTACGGCTATCGGAGGCGGAACCATTCGGGACGTCATGCTGGGGTGTACCCCGTTCTGGATGTTGAACAGCATCTATCTGGCCGTAACGGGTATTTCGCTGTTGTCGGTTATTATTTTCGGAAAATACCTGATTCGATTGCAGAATACCTTTTTTATCTTCGATACGATAGGACTGGCTTTGTTTGTTGTTGTCGGGATTCAGAAATCGTTAGCACTCGATTATCCTTTCTGGGTAGCCATTGTGATGGGCACGATTACCGGTTCGGCCGGAGGTGTTTTGCGGGATATCTTTATCAACGAGGCCCCGCTTATTTTCCGGAAAGATATATATGCCATGGCATGTGTCATCGGTGGACTTTTTTATTGGGCCTGTTATTGGATCAATTTGGATGAGGTTACCACCCAGATTATATCCGCCGCAAGTGTTATATTGGTACGAATAGTGGCAGTAAAGTACCACCTATCCTTACCTGTTTTAAAGGGAGAAGAAACAGAATTTGATTCATAAATTATGATTATTCCCAGGAAGACAACCGTACAGTTGATAAAGTTTGCCATGGTAGGCGTACTCAATACCGTTTTATCGCTCGTTGTTATTTATGCTTTGATGTCGTTTTTTCACGTAGGGGTATATATGGCCAATATTTGCGGATATGCAGTCGGTATTGTCAACAGTTTTATCTGGAACAAGCTTTGGGTATTTAAGAAAAATGAAGGTACTGTATTTCGGGAGATAGCTTATTTTTTAGTTATATTTGCTTTATGTTACGGGATACAGTTCTTTTCACTCCGGTTAATGATAGAACATTTCTCGATCAACTCCTATTTAGCACAGTTGTTGGCTATGGGAGTATATACAATTATGAATTTTGTTCTGAATAAATGTATAACATTCAGGGGCTGAGAGGTAGCCGGATTATCTCAATATAAAGCGCGGGTATTATGAAATTAAGTATTGTTATTCCTTGTTACAATGAAGAGGCGGTAATCGAAACTTCTTATAAGCGGTTTACAGACGTAATGGAAGCAAATGGCTACGATTACGAATTGTTGTTTGTAAACGATGGAAGTAAAGATAGGACGGAAGAGCTTTTAATCGACTTTGCAGAAGGAGATCCCCGCGTAAAACTGATTTCATTCTCCCGTAATTTCGGACATCAGAATGCCGTGTCGGCCGGATTGCATCATTGTTCGGGCGATGTGGCCGTGATTATCGATGCCGATTTGCAGGACCCTCCCGAGGTGATTCCTCAGATGATAGAGACCTATGAAAAAGAGCAGTGTAATGTAGTATATGCTGTTCGCAGAAAACGTAAAGGAGAATCATTCTTTAAGCGGGTGACAGCCAAACTTTTCTACCGGGGCCTTAATCTTCTGTCTGATTTTTCTTTTCCTGTCGATACGGGCGATTTCCGCCTGATAGACCGTTATGTGCTGGATGCATTCCGACAATTCCCGGAGAAGCATAAATATCTTCGGGGTTTGTTCTGTTGGATGGGGTTCAAACAGGTACCGTTCTATTATGACAGGGATGAACGCAAAGCAGGAGAGACAAAATATACCTTGACTAAAATGATTCGTTTAGCCTCGGTTGGGCTTTTCGGTTTTTCTAAAAAACCGTTGAGGTTGGCCATCTCATTGGGCTGTATTTCTATTTTAATTGCCCTTGTATTGGTATTGTGGATTTTATATCTCCACATTTTTGTTGCAGAGAATGTCATGCCAGGATGGTCCTCTACTGTTATCATTATCCTGTTTTTAGGAGGTGTCCAGCTCTTTACCATTGGTATTCTGGGCGAATACATCGGAAATATTTTTGATGAGACAAAAAACAGACCGGAATATATCATTTACAAAAAAATCAACCTAGACGAAACGAAATAGATTATTTAACCGCACGATTGAAGAAATATACGGTATTATTATGCAAATAAATACAAGAAAAGCGCTTTTGCTGATTCTGGTACTGATCAGTATCTTTACTCTTTTACCGTACATCGGTATTATTAATTTCCATACCAAGGGAGAACCGCGTGAAGCCATCGTTGCCGTATCCATGCTGAATCATCAGAACTGGATATTGCCTGTCAATAATGGGGGAGATATAGCTTACAAACCGCCTTTGTTCCATTGGGCCATAGCTCTGTTTTCTCTTCCGGAGGGGTATGTTTCCGAATATACTTCCCGTTTGCCTTCGGCCATAGCAGTTATTGTTATGGCTATATGTTGTTTCCTGTTTTTTGCCAAACGTGTCAGCAATTCTACCGCCTTTTTAAGCGTATTGCTTACCATATCGACTTTCGAAATTCACCGTGCTGCCATGGCATCACGGGTAGATATGGTTATGACCATGTTCATGGTACTCTCTTTCCTGCAACTCTATAAATGGAATGAAAAAGGAGCGCAGGGCATATCCCTTGTTTCCGCCATTCTTATGGGATGTGCCACGCTTACAAAAGGCCCCGTCGGTATCGTTCTGCCTTGTGCCATTATCGGACTGTTTATGCTGATACGGGGACAAAATTTCTTTAAAGTTGTGTGGAAATGTACCCTTACCGCAGTAGTGTCGTGTGTTTTGCCAGCTATCTGGTATTATCTGGCCTATAAGCAAGGAGGCGATGCGTTCTTGTCGCTGGTTATGGAAGAGAATTTTGGCAGGTTTATGGGCAAAATGTCGTATGAATCCCACGAACAACCCATTATCTATTATTTCTATATTACATTGGCCGGTTTTATTCCGTGGTCTGTCTTGCTCCTGATCTCTTTGTTTACTTTGTCTTATAAATGGCCTAGTGGTAAGTTCTCTCAAAAATGGACAACATTTAAACAATCCATAACGGGAATGAGTGATGCCCGTCTGTATTCCCTTATTTGTATTGTTGTAGTATTTGTATTTTTCTGTATTCCCAAAAGCAAGCGAAGCGTTTATATCATGTCTATTTATCCGTTTGTAGCGTTGTTCTTGGCAGAATATATGTTTTATCTGTTCCGAAATAAACAGGTTGCCTGGCGTATATTCGGTACTTTCTTGTCGGTGTTGATAGGAGTTGCATTGGTATTGTTATTGATTGTACGTTTTGTTAAGACCGAAATGCTGCTTTCTGCAATCCCGGTTTTGGGAAATGTTTCGGATTATATTTTTGCCTTGCAAGAATCTTCCATCTCTTTTTGGGCCATTATTGCAGCTGTTTGTACCGTAGCCTCTATTTTGACCATATATCGTTCTCGAAAAGACTGTTGCTCCAATAATCGTTATTTGTACGCTGTCGTTTCCCTTTTCTTCTGTTTCCAGGTTGTGTTGGATGCGTATGTGCTTCCCAGTGTATTGAATCAGAAGTCGATGCTGCCTTTTGCCCGGGAGGTGATAAAAGTGGTACCGGAGGGAAAAATCTACTCTTATGTAGCCACGCCGATGTTACGATTCTTCGTCGTTAACTTTTATGCCAACGACCGTGTGGTAGATTTTGAAAAAGAACAACCTGCGGAAGGTTATCTGTTGGTGGGGAAAAACGATTTTGAAGATATTCGGGAAAAATATAGCGATTCGTATGATTTTCAACCCGTATTGATCTCTTCGCAGAAAGGAAACGATATCCGGGACATCGTTTATTTGTACAGTTTTTCCAAGGTTGTTCAATAAAATCGGGGTATAATATAAATAAAGAAACGGCGGAATGATAAAAATAAGTCATTCCGCCGTTTTTTTGTGTTGTCTTATTATTTCTGTTTAGTTAGAATGTAAAGTGTAAAGCAATGCGTACCCCGCTGCGGTCGATATCGGGCAAATCCCGGTAAGTTAGCCGCCATACATAATCTACTCTCAATATTTTGAATATGTTTTCAATGCCTACGCCGGCCTCCATATAGGGCATATTGTCCATGATCATGCTTCCTTGCGGAAATTCATACAAGCCTTTGGGGTTGATGTATGGATTGTTTTTATTGGAGAGGCTCCCGTATAGCCCCCTGAATGATAATACTTCGCGCCATTTGAGGTATTTGAGTAGTGGAATACGGTTGAACAGTGCTCCGTTGACAAAATAGGTCAAGTCCCACGAAAGGTATTGGTCGTTGATAAATTCCATGGCGTTCATCAACGTGTATGATTCCGGCTGGATGGTGTATGAAAGGTTAGCGTTGGGTAGTATCAATAACGGAAAGGGAACCTTGCTCCAAACCTTCCCACCTTTGAGGATAATGTCGGTATAACCGAATGCCGAGAACCAGAAACGCTTCTGTATTCCCAGTTCCGTATGGTTGATATTGTATTTGCTATTTAATACACCTTTGGCTCCGATTTTATGCGATAAGGTAAAGATCGGGGCATCCTTGGTAATGGGGATACGCGAGGATTTTGTCTGGTAGTATCTTTCGTTGGGAGCATAGCGCAATTTTATTTCGGCGGCAGCAACCGAGAATTCCTTCTGTTCTATACCCTCCTCAATGAATTTTACCCATTTGCTGGGGTATTCAGTCCGGTAATTGAAATTAAATGCATAAGAGAATCCTGACGAGAACTCGTTTTTATATTCCAGCTCAGATAACCTTTCATACGTAATACGCGTGTCTGACTTACGTTTCAGCGACAAGAAAACATTATCCTTGTTGGTGTACAGGTAATGTTGCCCTAATTGGTTGATATCGTAACTATGCATTGCCCTGATGGAGTGAATGGGGAATTCTCTGGTATGGTATCTTTTTTTGTTGAACGAATATTCTACTTCGCCCATATATTTGAACTTCTTGTCTTTCGTCCCATATGCCAGATATCCTCGTCCGAACCAGTTGGGGTGCAGATTTGCTGTGGTCAATCCACCGATTCTGAAACGTGCCCCCTCGGCGGTATTCCCGCTTATGGTCGTATTCATCGGCCCGATGTCGAACTTGCTGTTTTCTTTTGAGGTGGAGACATATCCGGAGATTAACGTCGAGATTACTTTTTCCGTATAATAAAATACCGGTACTTCACGTAATCGTGTCAGCATTTTTTCTACGGCATTCTCTTTTGTACGTACCGGGACATGTCGGTTATCTACCCAAAATTCCTCGGGTTTCATCTCGGCATCGTCTTCGATGATAATCCGTTCTTTTTCTTTGAATATACCCATATCCTGGGGCGGATCGAAGTTGTATTTCCTGTATGTGTTAATTCTTCGGGCATACAAGCCTTGTGTGTTGGAAATCAGTCTGAATTCTACCGTAATGTCGTCTTTTGTTATTAAGCGGGTCCCGTCCGGTAACCGTTCGAAATCTTGTTCGATAGACATTTGTTCTACAAAGTTCAGGTTTATGTCATACGGAACGTTCATCTTGACCTTTTTGACAAAATAGGTCGAGTCTAACGTAACGTACATACGTCCAACAAAACCGAAAGATTCAGAGTTAAACGGGACAAAAACCAGATCGGCACATTTTTGCCCCTCTATTTCCAAAGTGTCGTATATGTAGAATTTGTAGAAAGAGGTGGCGATATTCGATAAAGGGCTTACGAAACGGTTCATTAATAATGATATATCGTTTTCGTATATATCGACCTCTTTAAAAGCTTCTCCCAAAAACTGTTTTACCCCGTCTTGGTTTAGCATTTCATCGATTCCCGCTTTTTTCATGCCGGTTATTACCTGCTTTTTCGATTCCGGATTTTTGCGGTAATAATTGTTCTCAATTTGTTCTCTGATGGATACGGTCAAGATCGGTTTTCCCGATATTTCAGATGTATCGACATAATCGAATATGAACTGAAATTTTTTGAACAGCCATTTTTTTTTCTGTTCTTCTGAGAAATCGTTCAACGCGAACGTCATTTTTTCGTACCGTTCGTATTGATAAAAGTCATGGTCTTCCAGACGGTTCTGTTTTTTTTGTTCAATTATTTTTTTTACCAGATCAACGGCCGGATTGTTTTTTCGACTGTATTTGGTCTTTTTAGGGGTAATAACCACCTCGTCCAACTCTTTTACCGAAGAGGCTAATCTTACCTCGATGTTTTCCCGGTTGGCGGGATCTACCACCACTCTTTTGGGAAAATATCCGGTGTATGAAACAATCAGGACCGCATTTTCCGGGGCCGAGTTGATGGTAAACATACCATCCATATCGGTAGATTTTCCCGTTTGGGTACCTTCTATAACCACAGCAGCAAAAGGTAGAGTTTCGTTCGTGGCAGAATCTCGGACCACTCCGTGTAGTTTGTATTGAGCCGATATATGGGGGGAGTATGTGACAAGAAGTATAAAAATCAGATATATGTATCTATTCATGAAGATTCTTCAATACAGAGTAAATTAATTACAATTCTATCTTTGTAAGCAAGTGCAAATGTAATAAAAATATCAGAAGACTTTTTTGTATGGAAAAGTATTCATCTCTCTTTAACATAGTTTAAGCGCTGTTTTTGTCGGATTTATACCTGAAAATTATTTCTTTACAACAAACATTCTAACTGTTAGAAAAACATGGGAAAGGAAATAGAATACAAATTTCTGGTAACTTCTGATGCTTATAAAAAACTTGGAAGCTATACATATTACAAGCAAGGATATTTGTCTCTTGATAAAGAGCGAACGGTTCGGGTTCGAGTGGTTGGTTCGACAGGCTATATCACGGTAAAGGGCCGGACAACAAGAGCTTCGCGTACTGAATTTGAATATGTTGTTCCGGTAGAAGATGCCGTATCGATGTTAGATGAACTGTGTATTAAACCATTAATAGAGAAAAAGCGATACAGAATACATATAAACAGCCTTGTATGGGAAGTAGATGAGTTTTTAGGAGAAAATATTGGCCTTGTTGTTGCTGAGGTAGAGGTGCCTTATGAAGGATATGTTGTTGAAAAGCCGGAGTGGGTAGGAAAAGAGGTTACCGATGATCCCCGTTTTTTTAATTCAAATCTGATAAATTATCCATATTCTTATTGGAAATCGGTGAAATAGAAAGTCAAACGAGCGAGAAGAGAGCTCTTAATTGGATTATATAGAATTCAAAATAAGTTTTTGTAATCTATTTCGAGACATATACACGACAGGAGGATTAAAGATCTTGTTTTGATATATATCTATATCGGTTTGTTTTATAGGCTATTGCTATCCTAAATCAAGGAGATACAAATTGAGAAGAACATGAAGAATGAGATTGAAGTATAAATTTGTTTTCCCCTTTTTATTAAAAAAGTCGCATCGAAGGATGTGATGAAACTCCGAAAAACAGGATTTGAGAGTCCTTTTCCTTTGTAATCCACCGTGCAAAGCATCTCCCGAAAGAGTGTGGCCCGCCATTAGAAAAGAAAACTTGTCTCGGCATTTCATATTCATTGATGAGTTTCCCAATCAACTGCGATGCGACTAAATCTCTTTTTCTGTAACAAATATAATGCTTTTCTTTGAAAACATCAAGTTTCTGTCAGAAAAATTGCATTTTTTTTCTTTACTTTGAAATAGAGTCGGATAGAAAATCTGCAAACAAATTGAAAGGGAAAGGTGTACTTGAAAAGCAACGTAAAAGGATGCAGCATTTCAACCTTTTTGTCGTTATTCAGATGAAAGAGAGAAAATGGACAGATATACAGACATTCTTCATCGTTGT
>DVNA01000087.1 GCA_018714665.1 Candidatus Gallibacteroides avistercoris
GATATTGTTATCGGCTATTCGGTACAAGAGTTGCGCACAAAAAAAAGAAAAGACATAACGGATATTGTAGCCTACAACAGCTATAAAGATTAAACACGTTTTCAGTATTTAAATAAAGCTGGCTAAAAAGAAAGAATCATACCTCATAGCCTTTTATAAGGCTCATTAAAATATCTGTCAATTAAAAATTTAACTGACAGTAAAACGACTTTAATTACCAAATGATGAAAAAAACGGAACGATTTTTCACAATACTTGTAACTGCCGTGTCTCTGACAGCCGCAAGCCAATCCATTCTTGCCCAAATGAACGTGGACAAAGAGCTCCTGGATGAATGGAGAAGCCGTCCTAAAAAAGTGTACAACGGTGCCGTAAAGCCCAACTGGATAGAAAATTCCGAATGGTTCTGGTATCAGAACCATACCCGTACAGGAGACTTCTATCTATTGGTAAATGGTCGCTCCGGAGAAAAACGAAGTTTTCCCAGTAAAGAAGAACTGGATGCACAAATAAAAATCCTCCCGAAAGACTCTTTAATTACGAAAAAAGAGATTGCCGACAAAGATGCCGACAATTTGCATGATCCGATTTCACCGGATAAAAAATGGCGTGTATCCCTCAAAGATGGAAACCTTTATTTGACAGACAATAGTGTAGATAATGGCCAAACTTTCCAACTCACGTTCGATGCTGCCCCCGGATTCTCATACGGATCTTTTGTATGGTCGCCCAACTCCCAATACCTGGCCGCCATCAAAACCCGGGAAGTAAACACACGACGCATCCCGTTGATAGAATCGGCGCCAAAATCACAACTTCAAGGCTTGTTGCAATGGCGAAATTATGCAAAACCAGGCGATCAACTTCCTCTACAATTGCCCGTACTAATAGATATCAACCAGAAAAAAGAGATTGCTCTTGACCTTGAACCTTATCAAAATCAATACTTCTTACGATTTACCGGATGGCGTAAAGACAACCGGGGATTTACGTTTGAATACAATCAACGCGGGCACCAGTTATATATTGTTGCCGAAGTTTCTGCCACAGACGGAAAGATACGGCACCTGATAGAAGAGAAATCCGAAACCTTTATCGAATACAACAAACTTTTCAGATATGATATCAACGATGGAAAGGAGATAATCTGGATATCTCCGCGTGACGGATGGCGGCATCTCTACCTGGTGGACGGTACGAATGGACATATCAAACATCAAATAACCCAGGGTAAATGGGTTGTAAGAGAGGTGTTGGAGGTTGATGAAAAGAATCGGACCATCTATTTCCTGGGATCCGGAAAGTCCAAGAAAGAAGACCCTTACAATCTGCACTATTTTAAAGTTGATTTCGACGGTAAGAATCTCACCTGCCTTACCCCCGAAAAAGGGAATCATCTGTTGTCGTTTTCTCCTGACCGCACCTGCGTTGTCGATGTCTGTTCACAGCCCGATGTTCCTCCTGTAAGCCTGTTACGGGATGCCAAAGATGGCCGCATACTGGCAACACTCGAAAAGTGCGATATCGAAGACTTGTTAAAAGAGGGATGGCAGAAACCCGAACCGTTCTGTGCACTGGGACGTGACGGGAAAACCGAAATTTGGGGAACAATATTCCGGCCTTCTCATTTCGATCCGTCCAAATCATACCCCGTTATCGAAGATATTTATGCAGGCCCGCACGACTCTTTCGTTAATAAAAATTTCTCCGCGTTCGACTGGTATATATCTCCTCTGGCTGAATTGGGATTTATCGTCGTTAAAATAGACGGTATGGGGACAAACAACCGCTCCAAAGCCTTCCACGATGTCTGCTGGAAAAACCTCAAAGATGCAGGATTCCCCGATCGGATATGCTGGATGAAAGCTGCGGCAGAACGTTATCCGTACATGGACCTGTCGCGTGTAGGCATTTACGGATGGTCGGCAGGAGGACAGAATGCAATGGCAGCCCTGCTCTTTCACAATGATTTCTACAAAGCGGCCGTTTCATTCTGCGGCTGCCACGACAACCGCGTCGATAAGATGTGGTGGAACGAGCAGTGGATGGGGTATCCCATCGACGAATCGTACAGCCGATCGTCAAACGTGGATAACGCCCATCTCTTAAAAGGAGATTTACTGATTATCAACGGGGAACTGGACGACAACGTAGATCCTATCTCATCTTTACAAGTGGTCAACGCCTTAATAAAAGCCAACAAGCCATTTGAACAACTCTATATGCCGGGAAGAACCCACAGCTTAGGTTCTGATTACGAGATAGGCCGAATGTACGATTTTTTCGTACGCAAACTGCAAAACAATAAGGAATAACAACTGAATAGGGAATATACTATAATTATAAAAAGGACCCAGCTCCGATGGAGGCTGGGTCCTTTTTTATATAAAATCTCCTAATCCTAAATCAATAGTTCCATTGGCACGCAACCATTTGCAGGTTGTCGTCTCCGGCCGTACGCAAATCGGTAATAAAGTTTACCCGACAATTCACATAGGTCAGGCTGGGACAGAACGATACATCCAGCATTGTCAACTGGTTATGATCACAAAGAACCCGTTGCAAGAACGAACGATTGCTCAAATTCAGCTGAGTTAAATCGTTATACGAACAATCGACATAAATAATACGATCACAACCGTTCAAACTCAATGTTGTCAGATTGTTATAGGAACATACTACATCCATTAACGACGAACAGTTCATGATATCGAGTGTAACCATGTTATTGTCGCTGCAATAGAAATTAACAAGTCCCGGCATATTGGAAATAATCAAAGTGTTGATACTGTTATTATCGACATTGACATTGGCCAGTTTAGGCGTATTTGACATGGTAATACTTCCCAATTTATTGTATCCGGCGTAGAGCGTTTTCAAATTGGTACAACTATCTATATTCAATGATTCCAAATGACACCCCTGCGTATTCAACCATTCCAAGGTAGTAATGCCGTTTACATCCAAATTAATAAAATAGTTGTTGGAACAGTTCAACTTTTTCAATTGGGTTGGTGCCGGCAGCAACAACTCTGTCAATCGGTTTTTGTAACAATTCAGGTTTGAAAGGCTCAGACATCCGGTCAAATCCATCTTCGTCAATAAGTTGCGGCTTACATTCACCTCTTTTACGGCTTCGCAGCTTGTCAGTAAAATTGCCGTAAGCTGATTGCGGGAACAATCGATAGAGGTCAATCCCGAGAAACCGCTCACGTCCAACATACCGGCCAAATCCTTATTGTCCCATTTTATCGTTTCCACATGGCCATTTTTCCAGGTTACCCCTTTCCACGTAGAGGGAGAATTGATGCTCGAAATCTCCAAACGCGCAGCATTGGTATCACCTTTTGCCGACGGTTGTTGCAAAAAATTCATCAACCGCTTTACTTCTCCTTTGTTGTAATTTTGTGCAAAAAGCACCGCACTTCCCAAAACAAGTGCTGTTGTCAATAACAATCGTTTCATGACTTCTTTATTTAATTGTTAAACCTAATAGTTGTGTTAACTCTTACAAAATATAGGTTAGTTACACATAGTAAAACAACAGGTATATAAAAAAGTTCTTTAAATAACGCTTTATTTCTTAACAAACAAGGTGGTAAAAAATAGCCCGTAAGAATCTTCTTACGGGCTGACGATATTTTTATTCCTTACAATGAATTATTGACACAGTTCTATGCGATCCTCGTATATAGAAATTTTCCGCTCTTTGTATAAAGCGCCTATCGCCTTTTTAAAGTTTTTTTTACTGCAAGAAAAATAGGACGCAATCTCTTCGGACGAAGATTTATCGGATAAGGGTAACACCCCTCCGTTTTTTGTCAACGTATCTAAGATTTTAGGGGCTAACGAATCGATATAAGCGTATCCCAAAGGTTGCAACGAAACATCAATCTTGCCATCTGGACGGATTTGTTTGATATATCCTTTCATCCGGGCTCCCTTATCCATCCGGCAAAAGATTTCATTATGATATACAATACCGCTATGCAGGTTATTAATGATTACCCTGTAACCTAAATCGGTTTGTCGATCGACGATTAAATCGACCTCTTGATTATGCGAATAGTCCGGTGGCGTATTGTCGAGGAATTTCTCTATCTTGGCCGATGCCACAATCCGGTTTGTTGCATGATCCACATAGATATAAACCAAATAGCTGCGACCCGGTTGCATGGATGTCTTTTGTTCCCTGAACGGGACTAAAATATCCTTCATCAGGCCCCAATCCAAAAAAGCGCCGTACCGGTTCACGGCATTTACCCGCAACAGGGAAAACTCTCCTACTTGTGCGTATGGACGTTGCGTGGTTGCAATCAACCGATCTTCCGAATCAAGGCATACAAATACCACGATTGAATCTCCTTCCTGACACGATTCCGGGACATAGCGCGAGGGTAATAGTATCTCTCCCGAACTTCCACCATCCAAATAAACACCGAAATCCAATATCTTTACTACACGCAGCGTATTGTATTTACCTAATTCTACCATCTTCATATTATACTTTTCTGTGCGTAAAGATAATGAAAATCTAAATAATAAATCTTTCTCGATATTCGTCTCATACTTTTCAAGTCTTCTAATTAAGAAGCTGTTTTGATTTCATTCGATAAATTTGTTAAGCATGATTTGGATGAATGCAAGTTGTACCATAGCTTCCGCAGTTTCAGCAAGGAATTCGTAATCGATGGTCAGCCTTCTGAAGTTTTCCAGCCATGAGAAAGAGCGTTCCACAATCCAACGTTTGGGCAGTACCTGAAATTTGGACGGACATTCGTCCGGTCTGAGTACGACCTCCAATATCCATCCGAATTTCTTCTTGACCCAATCAGCCAAATCTCCCCTATAGCCTCCGTCCGCCAGGATTTTCACCAAACGCGGAAATTTATAAGCGAGTTTCTCTATGGCTTGTGGAGCGCCCTTGCTGTCATGCAGGTTGGCCTCATGGATTGCGACGGCTAACGGAAGGCCAAGCGTATCGACAATGATGTGCTCTTTCCGTCCTTTGTTTTTCTTGTTCCCGTCTATACCACGGTCTGAATCAACATGATGGGAAGTCTTTACGCTTCTGGAATCCATGATGCCAAGACTGGGACTTTCCTGCCGTCCTGCCTGTTTACGGATGAAAGCGTGCAAGGTATCCATCACTTCTTCAAACACGCCTTCAAGCTTCCATTTACGGAAGTAGTAATAGACGGTTTGCCAAGGGGAGAAGTCAGAAGGAAGCATACGCCACTGGCAGCCGGTCTTGTTGATATAAAGGATGGCATTCATTATCTCTTTAAGCGAATGTTTTCGGTTCCTCGCTTGCGGCTCTAAAATATTTTTTATAACTTGCCACTGTTTTTCAGTCAGGTCGGTTGGATACTGTGTCATAACTTTATTGTTTGGTACCTTTAAAGATATAACATTTTTCCAATTGACCGACTGATTTGAGATCTGAAGATGCTTATAACATTATTCTTGAATCAATTCAAAACAGTTTCTAAAAAAACTCCAATTGAGATATACAAACAAAAGAATATCGACAATAACTAAAACAAAAATTTTTTTAATGGGAAATTAAATATTTTTCGTATTTTTGTTCTGTAAGTGCTGACGTCGATAATATTTATGATAAAGCCAAATTAAACCAACCTTTTCATCTATAAACATTAAAATCATACAGTATGAAACTTACTCGTAAAATTTTTACCCTGCTGCTGGCAGCTACCTCTATCGCCAGTTGTAAGGAGTATATTCCCGTAGAAACTTTTACAGAACCGGAAGATCCTACCCCCCTTACCGAAGAAGCATTGGCTGCTTGGGGAAAAGTCGATAAAAAACTACAAGGTGCCTGGGGAGATATTAATCAACGATATTCCCGCAGCGAAGTTCCCCAAACGCTCGATACCAAAACGCTCCGAGTATCTGGATGGAAAGGCGAACGGGTATCTGCCCAGGCTCTACTCTGGACGGCCCAAGGTGCAGATGGCGTAAAGTGTAAAATCAAAGAGTTTACCTCTGACGATGCCAAATTGCCCGCATCCATTGCACAAGCCCGTTTTGTCCGCTATACCATAGCAGACCCCAATACACCCAATTTCAAGAAAGGTGCTCCCCATATTATCGTTCCTGATATGCTCGATTCACTTTCTCGTTTCGATATGGCGGCCCAAACGACACGTCCGGTATGGATTACCATATCTGTACCGCAAGATGCAGAGGCAGGTATCTACTCCACAGAGATTGAGGTGAGCCACAACGGCTTTGGGAAAATTTGCCTGCCGTTGGAATTAGAAGTCATAGACCGCACCTTGAAAACCCCCGACAAATGGGCGTACCACCTGGATTTGTGGCAACATCCTTCATCCGTAGCAAGAGCTCAGGGCCTGGAAATGTGGAGCGATGCCCACTTTGAAGCGCTTAAACCGTTGATGAAAATGCTGGCCGATGCCGGACAAAAGGTCATTACCGTAAATCTGAACAAAGACCCGTGGAATCACCAATGCTACGATGCTTATGAAGATATGATCAAATGGACGCACAAAGCGGATGGTACTTGGAGTTACGATTATACGGTTTTCGACCGCTGGGTTGAAACAATGCTCTCTATCGGTATCAATAAAATGATCAACTGTTACTCAATGGTACCGTGGAATTGCGAACTGGATTATTTCGACGAAAAGGAAAACAAAAAAATCACCGTGGTAGCAGAACCCGGGAAACCGATGTTTGCAAAAATGTGGGAACCGTTCCTCAAAGATTTCAAACAACACCTCAGCGAAAAGGGTTGGTTGGGTATTACCAACATCGCCATGGACGAACGCTCTCCCGAAGCAATGGATGCAGCGGTGAAAGTATTGGAAAAGTGTGCCCCAGAGATGGGATTTGCTCTGGCCGACAACCACCACTCCTATAAACGTTACACCATGATGCGGGACGTTTGCGTAGCCATGCAACAGAAAGTGGAACATGAAGACATTGTTTCCCGTCGGGCAGAGGGTTTCAACACTACATTCTATGTCTGCTGCGGCCCCTATTTCCCCAATACATTCACTTTCTCCCATCCCTTTGAAGCCGAACTGCTGGGATGGTATGGCTTAGCCTGGGATTTCGACGGAATGTTGCGTTGGGCTTACAACTCATGGCAAGAAGATCCGGCGAGCGATTCCCGTTTCGGGAATTGGAGTTCGGGCGATACCTACCTGGTATATCCCTATTGCCGTTCATCCATCCGTTTTGAACGGTTGATAGACGGAATTGAAGCCGCTGAAAAAACACGTGCTTTACGTGCTGAAAACAAAGACATCGCCGAATTGGAAAAGGTATTGGCAGAGATCCGTGGCATGAACGCCAACGACTCTACACAACCGTGGCGTGAAATGGTTGAAAAAGCCAGCAAAACATTGAACAAAGTGTCTAAATAGAGACTCTCTATATTTTCTCTATTTATCTGATAAGACCTGTATTGTAAGAATTGCAATAAAATATAATTCTTACAATTCAGGTCTTCTTTATACGTCCCATACAAAAGACAAATAGTTGATTCATATTTGCTATTTTTATTACATTTGTCGCAGATTTAACGAGACAACCAATGATAAAAGAGCTTTTAAAGCAACGAATCCTGATATTGGACGGTGCAATGGGAACGATGATTCAACGGTACAACCTAACCGAGGAGGATTATCGAGGAAATTTATTTACAGACTCTCCGGTTCAATTGAAAGGAAACAACGACCTGTTGTGCCTTACCAAACCAGAAATCATCACTCAAATACACGAAGCATACCTGAATGCCGGCGCCGACATCATAGAGACCAACACGTTCAACGCGACATCCGTATCGATGAGCGATTACCAGATGCAGTCGTACGTAAGCCAAATCAATAAAAAAGCTGCCGAACTGGCCAAAGAGGCCGCTCGAAAATATACAAAATCCAACCCTTCCAAACCGCGCTTCGTTGCCGGATCTATCGGCCCGACAAACAAGACCTGCTCCATATCTCCCGACGTAAACGACCCGGCATTCCGGGCCCTTACATACGACGACCTTGTCGCCTCATACCGGGAACAGATCACCGCCCTACTGGAAAGCAGGGTAGATTTATTGTTGATAGAAACCATCTTCGACACCTTGAACGCCAAAGCGGCTTTGTATGCAGCGCAGGAGGCTATGCAAGCAATGCAATGTACGGTTCCTATCATGCTGTCGGTAACACTATCGGACCGCGGAGGACGTACCTTATCGGGACAAACACTCGATGCATTCCTGGCCTCTATCAGCCATACAGATATACTTTCAGTAGGGCTGAACTGTTCATTCGGAGCCCGCGACATGAAACCGTTCTTGAAACAGTTGTCTGAAACCGCCCCGTACTACATCAGTGCCTATCCCAATGCCGGATTGCCCAACCGCTTCGGAGAATACGACGAAACACCCGAAACCATGGCTGCCCAAATAAAAGAGTACATCGACGAACGTTTGGTAAACATCATCGGCGGATGTTGCGGCACCACCCCCGACCACATCGGACGGTACCAAACCCTCATCCAGGATGCGGTCGTGCGCAAACCGGTACCGCGCAGCACCTCGTTACAACTATCCGGACTGGAACGGCTGGAAGTCTCCCCTGAAAAAAACTTTGTCAACGTCGGTGAGCGGTGCAATGTGGCCGGTTCACGGAAATTCCTGCGGTTAATCAAAGAAAAAAAATACGACGAAGCATTGCAAATTGCACGACAACAAGTTGAAGACGGTGCTCAGATTCTGGATATAAACATGGACGATGCCATGCTTGACGCAAGGCAGGAGATGACCCATTTCCTGAACCTGATAGCTTCCGAACCAGATATTGCTCGTCTCCCCATCATGGTAGACTCCTCCAAATGGGAGGTTATCGTAGCAGGATTAAAATGTATTCAGGGAAAATCCATTGTCAATTCCATCTCCCTGAAAGAGGGAGAAACTGTTTTTCTCGAACACGCCCGCATGATAAAACAGCTGGGCGCGGCTATCGTCGTGATGGCCTTCGACGAAAAAGGGCAAGCCGACACGTTTGAAAGGAAAATAGAGGTCTGCCGACGGGCCTACAACCTGTTGGTGCAACAAGCCGGAATAGACCCGAACGACATTATCTTCGACCCAAATGTCTTGGCTATTGCCACCGGGATAGAAGAGCATCTCAATTACGGAGTAGATTTCATACGGGCCACCCGCTGGATTAAAGAGAACCTTCCGGGAGCAAAAGTAAGCGGCGGAGTAAGTAACTTGTCGTTCTCTTTCCGGGGAAATAATTACATACGCGAAGCTCTGCACGCGGTATTCCTGTACCATGCCATCGCTGCCGGTATGGATATGGGCATCGTCAACCCCTCCTCTTCGGTTACCTATTCCGACATTCCAGCCGACACATTAACGGTGATAGAAGACGTTCTATTCAATCGAAAAGAAAACGCGACCGAACGGCTGATAGCTTTGGCAGAAAAACTGAAAGAAGAGAAAAACGACTCCGCTACTGGGAAAGTAGATGAATGGGCAGCCCTCTCCCTGGACGAACGACTGCAACAGGCATTGATAAAAGGCCGGTCAGACACGTTGGAAGAAGACCTACACGCTGCCATACAACAATACGGAAAAGCTGTTAAGATTATAGACGGGCCTTTGATGAAAGGGATGAACCGTGTCGGCGAACTTTTCGGAGCAGGAAAGATGTTTCTGCCCCAAGTGGTAAAAACAGCCCGTACCATGAAACAGGCCGTTGCTATTCTACAACCGTTTATCGAAGCGGAAAAAGATTCAAAAAAATCTACCACCGCGGGAAAATTTCTGTTGGCTACCGTAAAAGGCGATGTGCACGACATCGGGAAAAATATTGTTGCCGTGGTGCTGGCCTGCAACAATTTCGAAGTGATAGATATGGGAGTAATGGTTCCCACGAACGAGATTGTCCAAAAAGCTATCGACGAAAAGGTTGATTTTGTAGGACTGAGCGGTCTCATCACCCCGTCATTGGAAGAGATGTGCGCTATTGCCGATGAAATGCAAAAGGCTCATTTAACTATTCCTCTCATGATCGGAGGGGCAACAACCAGCGATTTGCACACGGCGGTAAAAATTGCACCCCGTTACGACGGTCCGGTTATCCACGTCAAGGATGCCTCACAGAATCCCGTTATTGCCGCGACCTTAATGAATCCAGCCAGTCGAGAAACTTATCTCTCAAAACTACAAACAGAGCAAGAACAGTTAAGACAATCTGTCGGAGAAAATATTCACCTACTACCATTAGAAGAGGCCGAGAAACGAAAAATCTCCATTGACTGGTCAAATTATACGCCTGTTATTCCTCGACAAGAAGGATTACATATTTACAATGAAATATCTATAAAAGAGGCTCGTAAATTTATAAATTGGAAATATTTCTTTAAGGCATGGCGGTTAAGCGGCGAGTTCTCATCCATCGCCTCCCTGCACGGTTGCGACCATTGCAAAGCCTCCTGGCTGGCCTCTTTCGATGAAAGCAAACGGACCAAAGCCTCAGAAGCCATGCAACTGTACAAAGAGGCTTCGCGGTATTTAGATATCTTGGAGCAAAACGAACAAATACAGATAAAAGCCATTTACCGTTTCTCGAAAGCTAACAGCGATGGACAAAACATTGTTCTGCCCGAAGAAAATATCACAATCCCCTGTTTACGGCAACAATCTGTAAAAGAAAACGAAAAAATTTCCCTACTCTCTTTGGCCGATTTTGTGGCGCCTGCCTCATCCGGCATTACCGACTACATCGGCTCATTTGCCGTAACCACAGGAAAAGAAATTGAAGAATTAATCGAGAAACAACAACATAAAGGAGATAATTATCAAGCCATTCTGCTTCAATCTTTATCCGATAGAATTGTTGAAGCCGCCACCGAGCTGTTGCATTACCGTATCCGAACCGACTTCTGGGGATATGTTCCGAGCGAAGCATTAGAACCAGAACGGATGCTGCAACAAAAATACCAGGGAATACGTCCGGCGGTAGGCTATCCTTCGCTCCCGGACCAGTCCCTGATGAAAGAGATGAACCAACTGTTACAATTTGAGCAGATTGGTATATTCCCCACGGAAAACGGGGCACTGCGTCCCAGTTCATCCGTAACCGGTTTGATGATAGCTCATCCGCAATCAAGCTATTTTATGGTCGGGAAGATCGGCGACGACCAACGTCGCGTTTATTCCCGACAACGGGGCTTTTCGATGGAAGAATCTTCCAAATGGTTATCCGTATAACAATACAAAAAAACGATAGCTATTTTACGAGCTATCGTTTTTTTTGTATAAACAAACAGAATCTCGGATTACGTTAGAAATTGTATTGTGCCATAAATTGAATACGGTTGGCGTGTCCGGTTTTCAAATCCATGTTTTTTCTACGGCCGTACAGATATTCCAATCCCAACCGGCAATCCTCGGTCATATCCCAGAACAAATTCCCCACGATATATCGTGCATACTTGTATCCGTCGGGCTGATAATAACCGTTTTTATCATATAACCGAACCTGACTGTATGATGCCGAAGCGAACCACGAATCATTGAAATTATAACGAATACCTGCCAAGAACGAAAATGTAGGTAAAAGCTGCATCTGCCCGCTATCGTCCGAACGGGGAACCATATCCAGCCCGTCTCCGCTCAAATCGTTTATATAACGGGTTATTCCCTTTCCAAACATTCCCTGGTAATACAATGACACTTGGGGACAAGTATTGTAAACACCCGACAATTGGATACCCCATCCCAATAGATTTTTATTCTCCTCCGTATTCAGATTGCGATACGACAAGGTCCGCAGTAATCCGGTAGCCCGAAGATGGCTCTTATTTTTCCAAACATATTGTACATACAGCGGTATATCCGGAACTCTTTGCGGAATAGGCTCATTGTAAACATTATATGTTGCCGACAACCTGGGATATTCTGCCGCCAGGGCCATTTGCCAATGTTCATTGGGTTCGTACGTGTATCGGATCTGAACATTCTGCTCCGAGGTGTTGGCATTCGGGCCGGCGTTGTCGATGGTTGGAGGAACAGATGCCACATCCGAATAGGTGCTCCACGAACGTCCGAACAAGAATCCCCGAAACGAGATATAGGCCTGGCGGAGCTTGAAATTTTTATTCAGTCCCCGGAAATCCGATTCGATATACACATTGAAATCGCCCAACAACCGGTTACTACCCACTAATTCAAAAAATATCCGGGACGTGGAGGCATCCATCTGAAATTGATTGTGCTCGGCCGGATTATTGGGAACCGGAATGTCGTACGGGACAAAATCTATATTATCGGAGATTCCGTTAAAATCGTACGAAGCCGTCATCCGAACAAATCCTCCTATCCCCAGAGCAAACTTCCGTTTTTGGTCGTACAATAAAAATCGAGGCACTTTTGGGTCCTGGAAATGAGGACTTTCCATTTCATACAACAAAGCGATAATATCGCCATTGGCCTTTTTTATGGGTATAAAAATGATTCCTTCTCCCTCTTGGGCTTTCAATACCGGACAACAAAACAAAAAAGCCACAGTCCATAATAATACTGTTTTGCAACTCATATATTCATTCATTAAAAGATTTACTCGTTGAAATAAGACCAACCGTTACAGAGAAAGCTCTTTTGACTTTCCCATATCTTTCTAACAAATGAATCTTCGGTTTGTTTCAGATTATTACTGAATCGCAAGTTATCTGGGACAATCCTTCTTTACGCAATTTTATAACATAAAAAATGGCATCTTTCCAGATGCCATTTTGTTTATTAATTGTCTTACATAAATCATTACAGATAGATCTCACCAAAAAATTCCGGACAATGAAAATTGGGAACAGGCAAATCAATAGGGCTCCAACTCAAATAATGGGGTAAAGAGGTTGCATCGGCACATTTATAGAAGTTGGCATTTATTTTTTCCGGAAGATTCGATCCATCCAATCCCAACAAAGAAAACGGTATGGCAACCACCAATTCCCAGGCAAACAAACCGTGCATCTCTTCAAAAGGTCTGTCTCCAACAGAAGAGAATCGTTTTATTTGAGCAATCTGCCCGTCGGAAAACGGTACCGCCTCATCCCTCGACCGACGTTTGGCCGCCAAGCAAGTACCAATACAGTTGAACTCAAAATTGTAATACTCTTTTTCGCCCGGTACCTGGGCAAAAAATTCCACACAACTATCTTCCCATACGGATGAATTGTTCTTTGAGTTCACTGCCCGCAAACAGTTTCCACGGACAAAATAACTTATATACAGATACTTCTCCGTACGGGCTATTCCAAATGCCGAAATCGGTTTATACGGAAAATCTTGTTCCCAATTCGCATATTCAATACTTTGACGGGTAGCCTGTTCTTCCATAAAATCAGCAACAGACTCCATTGTTACCTGATCCAGATTCGGAATTACCGGAACTTTTAATTTCTTGTTCATACCCAATCCTCCATTTATTTAATCAATATTTTATTGTAGCGACAAAATCTTTCAATCCCATGACAAAACCGACAATAGACATCACGATGATAACTAAGCCTATTATACGATTTATCAACCAAATACTGCGGACATTAAACTTTTTACGCACCTTATTGATAAAATAGGTAATTGTAAACCACCAACAGACGGCTCCCATTACAATTGATGTATACCCGACGATAACATGTATCAGTTTCGATTCAGCCACAAAAAAATTCAAGCGGGCAAACAATCCGATAAACAAGAAAAGTATCAACGGATTGGAAAATGTCAGGAAAAAAGAGGTCAAGAAATCCTGCGTATAATTTTTCTTTCCCAAATGTTGTTTCCGGATGTTCCGCATCGGATTTTGTTTATATAGATAAACGCCAAAACCGACCAATACGAAACTGCCTATAATTTGAAGCAGGCTTTGGTTCGATGCTACAAAATCGACCACTATGGACATTCCTAACCCCGTCAAAACGGCATATACCAGATCAGATAAAGAAGCCCCTACTCCTGTTACGAAACCAGACCACCGTCCTCTGTTCAATGTACGCTGTATGCACAAAACGCCTATCGGTCCCATGGGTGCAGACACCAATATGCCAATGGCAAATCCTTTGATTATAGTGTACAACATCAAATCCATCTTCTACGATGTAATTTTTCCAATTCGATTTATTTTATGGGCTAAAAACGTGAATGCTGTGCAAAGATACAAGGAAATTATTAAATTGGGCTCAATTGTTTTGCCAATATTCTTTTAAAGACCGCAGGATTTGATTATTTTTGCAAACCGATTTCAAACGGTTTGCAAAAAGAAATCTTTCATACCGAGAATAGATAAAACGATAACAATTGAATACACATTAAACAACAATACAATGGTTCTTTTTTTCAAGACATCAACCAAATCTGTTATCGCGGTAAACGCAGACCATGCGTTTTCTCCGGAAGAAACAAAAAAATTGTGCTGGCTATTCAGCGACGCCTCTGTTTTAGATAACACAGAAGTGGATGGATGGTTCGTAGGACCCCGCAAGGAAATGATTACCCCGTGGAGTACCAATGCCGTGGAAATTACCCAGAACATGGGACTTTGCGGCATCAAACGAATTGAAGAATACTTCCCGGTAAAATCAGAAAAAGCCAACTACGACCCGATGTTGCAACGTATATACAACGGACTTTCCCAATCGGTCTTCGAGATTAATAAAAAACCCGATCCAATAGTACATATCGACGATATAGAAACTTATAACCGACAAGAAGGATTGGCACTGAGCAATGACGAAGTTACCTACCTGAACAACATCAGCAAAAAAATCGGCCGAAAACTGACCGATAGCGAAGTGTTCGGCTTTTCGCAAGTAAACTCAGAACACTGCCGACACAAAATCTTCAACGGTATCTTTATCATCGACGGTCAGGAGAAAGAAAGTTCTCTTTTCAAACTCATCAAGAAAACATCCGAATACAATCCCAACCATTTGGTCTCTGCATACAAAGACAATGTCGCTTTTAACGAAGGACCTACCATCGAACAGTTTGCACCGGCATCAGCCGACAAACCCGATTATTTCCAAATAAAAGATATCAAAACGGTTATTTCGCTTAAAGCAGAAACCCACAATTTTCCGACTACGGTAGAACCTTTCAACGGCGCTGCCACCGGGACAGGAGGCGAAATACGCGACCGTTTAGGAGGCGGAAAAGCCAGTCTCCCGATTGCCGGAACTGCCGTATATATGACCTCGTATCCCCGTCCCGAAAAAGGGCGGCCGTGGGAACGGAAAGCAATGAAAGCCCGAAAATGGCTGTATCAGACACCGGAACAAATCCTGATCAAAGCCTCCAACGGGGCCTCCGATTTCGGGAATAAATTCGGGCAACCGCTTATCTGCGGATCACTCCTTACGTTTGAACATGCTGAAAACTACAAGAAATTTGCCTACGACAAAGTAATCATGCTGGCCGGAGGTGTCGGATTCGGTACCGTACGGGATGCCATCAAAGGTACCCCCGAAAAAGGCGAAAAGGTTGTGGTAATGGGAGGAGACAACTATCGAATCGGAATGGGTGGCGGAGCCGTATCGTCGGTAGATACCGGTTTATACGACAATGCCATAGAGCTGAATGCTGTACAGAGGGCCAATCCGGAAATGCAAAAGCGGGTATCGAACGTCATCCGGGCATTGGCCGAATCAGACAACAACCCGATTGTCTCCATACATGACCACGGCGCAGGAGGGCACCTGAATTGCCTGTCCGAACTGGTAGAAGGTACCGGCGGCAAAATAGAGATGGACAAATTGCCCGTAGGCGACCCCACCCTTTCGGCCAAAGAGATCATAGGCAACGAAAGCCAGGAAAGAATGGGATTGTTGATCTACGACAAAGATATCGAAAAGGTACAACGCATTGCCGATCGGGAAAGAGCCCCGATGTACGTGGTGGGAGAAACTACCGGCGATATGCGTTTCGTCTTTGAACAAAAAGATGGAGAGCGTCCCATCGACCTGGAAATGGATGATATGTTCGGAAAAGCCCCCCGTACGGTTATGATCGACAAAACCATAGAAGAAAAATACGCCCCCGTCAAATACGATACGGCCAAAATCCATGAATATATCGCAAATGTATTGCAACTTGAAGCGGTAGCCTGCAAAGATTGGTTGACCAATAAGGTAGACCGGTCGGTAACAGGAAAAATAGCCCGACAACAATGCCAAGGCGAGATACAGTTGCCGTTAAGCGACTGCGGCGTCGTAGCACTTGATTACCGGGGGAAAGCCGGTATCGCCACCTCCATCGGTCACGCGCCCCAGGCTGCCATGGTCGATCCTGCGGCAGGGTCGGTTTTAGCAATTGCCGAATCGTTGACCAACATCGTTTGGGCCCCCTTGACAGATGGACTTAACAGCGTCTCCCTCAGTGCCAACTGGATGTGGCCCTGCAAAAACGAAGGGGAAGATGCCCGTCTGTACAAAGCCGTAGAGGCTTGCAGTCAATTTGCCTGCGACCTGGGCATCAATATCCCAACCGGGAAAGACAGCCTTTCAATGACACAAAAATACGGTGAAGAAAAAGTATTCTCTCCCGGAACCGTTATTATCTCGGCCGGAGGCGAAGTCTCGGACATCAAAAAAGTCGTATCGCCCGTATTGGCCAAAGACCGTAACAGCGCCGTTTATTACATAGACTTTTCGTTCGATACGTTCAAACTGGGAGGTTCAGCCTTTGCCCAATCTCTCAACAAAATCGGCGACGAAGTTCCTACGGTTACCAACAGCGAATATTTCCGCGATGCCTTCAATACCATCCAGCAATTGATCGATGCAGGCCTAGTATTGGCCGGACACGATATCTCAGCAGGTGGTATGTTGACGGCTTTGCTCGAAATGAATTTTGCCAACACAACAGGCGGTTTGGAAGTAAATCTTGACAAAATAGCGGAACCGGATCTTATTAAAATCCTGTTCAGCGAAAATCCGGGCGTCCTGATTCAGGTAAAAGACCAAAAAGAGGTTGAACGGATTCTGAAAGAAAACGGAATCGGATTCTCCAAGATAGCACGTCCTTGCAAAGAACGCCATCTTTTAGTAACCAAAGAGGGGGCTACTTACCAGTTCGGTATCGACTACCTGCGAGACATCTGGTTCTCCACCTCCTACCTGCTCGATTGCAAACAAAGCGGTACAAAATGCGCCAAAGCTCGTTTTGAAAACTACAAGCAACAACCGATACAGCTCAAATTCAAACCGACATTCAACGGTCAATTGTCCTCCTATGGTATCTCTGCCGACCGGCGTACACCGAGTAATGTAAGAGCAGCCATCATTCGAGAAAAAGGGGTAAACGGGGATCGTGAAATGGCTTACTCCCTATATTTGGCCGGATTCGATGTAAAAGACGTTCACATGACAGACCTTATCAGCGGACGCGAAACACTGGAAGACATCAACATGATCGTTTATTGTGGTGGATTTTCCAATTCAGACGTATTGGGATCTGCCAAAGGTTGGGCCGGAGGTTTCCTGTGGAACCCCAAAGCCAAAGAGACGTTGGATAAATTCTATGCACGGCAAGATACATTGAGCCTGGGTATCTGCAACGGATGCCAACTAATGGTGGAACTGGGTCTTTTAACTCCCGATCACAAAAAGAAACCCAAGATGTTGCACAACGATTCTCACAAATTTGAATCACAATTCCTGGGACTGACCATTCCGGAAAACAATTCCGTTATGTTCGGATCGCTGTCCGGTTCAAAACTGGGCATCTGGGTGGCTCACGGAGAAGGAAAATTCCAGTTACCATACGAAAAAGAGCGTTACAATATTGTGGCACAATACAGTTACGACGCTTATCCGGCCAACCCGAACGGCTCTCCCTACGCGATTGCCGGTATCGCTTCATCCGATGGACGTCATTTGGCCATGATGCCGCACTTGGAAAGAGCTATCTTTCCGTGGCAATGCGGCTATTACCCTGCCGGACGACAAAACGACCAAATTACACCGTGGATAGAAGCGTTTGTAAATGCACGCCAATGGATTGAACAACAAACCAGTAAAAAATAATTATCACAAAAACGGGAGGAATGAAACCAATCATTCTCTCCCGTTTTTATATTTTAAACAGAAACATATCTACAATGGGAGGTTTTTTTGGAACAATAAAAAAAGAAGATTGTGCTTCTGACCTGTTTTACGGGGTCGACTACAATTCGCACATGGGGACAAAACGAGCCGGAATGGTTACGCAAAACAACGGGTTATTCACACGCGCCATACATAACATCGAGAACTCCTATTTTCGTACAAAATTTGAAGTAGATCTTCCTACATTCGCCGGCAAGTCCGGTATCGGAGTTATCAGCGATACCGACGCACAACCCATCATTATCAATTGCCATTTAGGGAAATTTGCCATCGTTACAGTCGCAAAGATCAACAATATGCCGGAATTAGAAAAGGAGCTGCTGGCTAAGGGAAATCATTTTTGCGAACACAGCAACGGATTAACCAATCAATCGGAGTTGGTATCGATGTTAATCATAGAAGGCAAAAACTTCGTCGATGGCATCGAAAACGTATATAACCGATTGAAAGGCTCATGTTCCATGTTATTACTAACAGAAAATGGAATTATTGCCGCCCGCGACAAATACGGACGAACCCCGATTATGATAGGGAAAGGAGAAAACGGTTACGCCGTATCCTCCGAAACGTGTAGCTTCTCTAACCTGGGATACGAAACTGACTACTTCGTAGGGCCCGGTGAAATCGTCTTGATAACTTCCGATGGATACACCCAACTGCGAAAGCCCGAAGAAAAAATGCAAATTTGTTCTTTCTTATGGGTCTATTACGGCTATCCGGTTTGTGAATATGAAAACAAAAACGTAGATACCGTTCGCTATGAAAGCGGGTTTGAAATGGGGAAAAAAGATACCGTTGAAGCCGATTTTGTGTCCGGAATTCCCGATTCCGGTATCGGCATGGCGTTAGGATATGCCGCAGGCCGGAAAATACCATATCAACGGGGCATTGTAAAATACACACCTACCTGGCCCAGAAGCTTTACCCCACCCAACCAGAAGATGCGGGAGTTGGTAGCCAAAATGAAACTGATACCCAATAAGACATTGCTGAAAGACAAAAAAGTTGTTTTCTGTGATGACTCTATCGTAAGAGGCACTCAACTACGAGACAATGTAAACGATCTATACCGGTACGGGGCCAAAGAGGTACATATGCGCATCAGTTGCCCTCCGCTTATATATCCTTGTAAATTTCTGAACTTTACCGCATCGAAATCAGAAATGGAGTTGATTACACGTCGTGTCATTAAGGATTTGGAGGGAGATCAAAACAAGAACCTGAAAGCATACGCCACAACCGACTCTCCCGAATATTGCCGCATGACACAGTGCATCTGTAAACAATTTAATATCACATCTCTAAAATTCAATCCGTTAGAAACCCTTGTCAAAGCAATCGGATTACCCAAAGAAAAAATCTGCACACACTGCTTCGACGGCAGTAGTTACGAATAGATAATGAGCCGAAGAGCGGACTTTTGAGGTCCGCTCTTCGGTATAATTATACAATCGAAAAGCCCCAATACCCTCCATAATCTTTCGCTAAGAACATAATTAACACCCAAAAAGATTTGTAAGATTGGCGACATTGGTTAAATTTGCAGGATGGTATAAAACGCCTTTTGAGATACAAAGCAAACAGAAATATATTAAAACAAATCTAATATTTTTTTGAATTATGAGTTTAAGAATCATTGTACTTGCCAAACAAGTGCCGGATACCCGTAATGTCGGAAAAGACGCGATGACCCCCGAAGGTACGGTAAACCGCTCCGCATTGCCGGCCATATTTAATCCGGAAGACCTAAACGCATTGGAACAGGCCTTGCAACTGAAAGAACAAAATCCAGGTACAACCATCTCACTCCTGACAATGGGCCCTCCCCGGGCATCCGAGATTATCCGCGAAGGCCTTTTCAGAGGAGCCGACGGAGGAGTTTTGTTGACAGACCGGGCTTTTGCCGGAGCCGACACACTGGCAACATCCTATGCTCTTGCCTGTGCAGTAAAAGCAATGGGCAAATTCGACCTCATATTGGGCGGTCGTCAAGCTATCGACGGAGACACGGCACAAGTGGGTCCCCAAGTTGCCGAAAAACTCAATATCGCCCAAGTTACTTACGCTGAAAAAATAGAAAAAATAGAAAACGGAGAGGCCACCATCAAACGCCGATTAGAAAGAGGTGTAGAAATTGTAAAAGCCAAACTGCCTCTGGTAATTACCGTAAACGGCAGTGCCGACGAATGTCGCCCACGCAATGCCAAACTCATCCAAAAATACAAATACGCAAAAACAAATAGCGAAAAACAGGGATTAAACGA
>DVNA01000088.1 GCA_018714665.1 Candidatus Gallibacteroides avistercoris
AAATATAATATATTTATCGGAGCAAATGATTAGTTTTTTATCATTTTATACAGATAACAAAGATATTGAAATCTTTTATTTGGATGGATTGTTGGGGGCTTTTTCTTGTTTCTTTTATTAGGTAGATACGCTATAAATCAAGTGCTAAGGCTTTATATCGCTTATGTTCCAATAGATTAAGATTATAATAATCCAAAAATTTAGGGATAATTTTACGTAAAGTATGGTCCTTTATCTCTTTATTTACTTTTTATTTAGACTAATTATAAGAAATGACCGGATGTATTTGTTTTTTGTCAACTTTGGTTTGTTTATAATCGGAATTTATCCGAATCTTTTTTACGGTTTTGTTTCGTATCTTTGGATATAGGATAATGATTTCAATGAGTTACCCTGTTTTGAGAAAGGGATATCAGAGATCGTTCTCTCTCTCTGATATTTATAAAATATTCTTTGAATAAAATTTTCCTATCTATCATTTTTTGTTTGATGAAATAATTTTAATTTTGCGGATAGGAGAGGTTGTTTGATAGTATGAAAAACACAGCGATTTGTTGAGATGCTGCTTTTGTCTGATTATTTCCACAGTTATTTGTCGTATTTTGACTTAGTTCGTTGGTTTATCTTTATCTTAGCTGTATTTTTTTTACAAAAACATTTACAATGAGACATTTAAAAAAGTGCTACTTGTTTTCATGGTTGATGATTGCCTTTTGTGCAATCCCGGGAGTTGTTAAGGCCGATGGTAAATCGATGATTAAGCCGATTAGACTAACGTGCGAGTATATGGAGAATCCTCCGGTAATTGATCGGTTGAATCCTCGCTTGTCGTGGATCAATCAGTTGACGGATATTGGCGTGAGAGGAGAAAAACAGACTGCCTGGCAAATACGGGTAGCTTCTTCAAAAGACCTTTTGTTCGCGGATAAGGCCGATTTGTGGGATAGTGGAAAGGTCAAGTCCGACCAATCCAATTTAATTGCCTATAAAGGAAAAGAGTTGTCATCCAGGCAAGAGTGCTGGTGGCAAGTGAGGGTCTGGGATGCCAAGGGGGATGTCTCGGCGTGGAGCCGTCCGGCCTATTGGGGCATGGGATTGTTGCAACCCTCCGATTGGAAAGCAAAATGGATCGGTGCACCGTGGCAGGGAGAAGAGGCTCGTTATCAATTGCCGGATCCTACACCGGTTCCGGCACCTCTGATGCGGAAAGATTTTACGATCAACAAAGAGATCGCATCGGCAAAAGCATTTGTTACGGGATTGGGATATTTTGAACTCTATTTGAATGGACAGAAGGTTGGCGAAGATGTTCTCTCTCCCAATCAAACCAATTATACGGAACGTCCCGATTTGGATAAAACGGGCATACCGGTCGATGATAAATTCCGGGCATACCGGGTTTTGTATATGTGTTACGATTTGACCGATTTATTGAAACCCGGTAAAAATACGGTAGGGTGTATCTTGGGTAACGGGTTCTATAATCCGTTTATCCATTGGACAAGAGGATATGGATCTCCTCGTTTCCTGGGGCAGATAGAGATTACCTATACCGATGGCTCGAAAGAGACGGTCGTTTCGGATGAGAGTTGGCAAGCCCATCGCAGTGCCATTGTTAGTGATGGCGTTTATTTTGGAGAGATCTATGACGCCCGTTTAGAAATCCCACATTGGGCTACGCCTGAATGTGATACAAAAGATTGGCAGAATGTGGTTCTGCGAAAAGCACCGAAGGGAATCTTGTCAGCACAAATGGGCCTTCCCGACAGGGTGATGGAAGAGCATAAACCGGTATCCATCGTGTTGTTGAAAGATGGAACTTATGAAGTGGATTTTGGGGAAGAGATTTCCGGATGGTTGAGATTAGATGGAATACAAGGTGATGCGGGAGAAACGATCGAGATAAAATACCTTAGCGAGTCGCCCAACGGGACCAATAAATATACGTTGAAAGGTACGGGTTCGGAATCGTATGCAGCCCGGTTTACCTGGTTTGTTTTCCGGAAGGTACAGATTAAAAATTGGAAAGGATCTATATCGGCCGATAATCTGACGGCCGAGGCTGTTTATAGCAACGTGGAGACTACCGGGAAATTCGAGTGTTCCAATCCGTTGTTCAATCGGATCAATCAAATATGGCAGCGTAGCCAGAAAGACAATATGCACGGAGGCGTGGCCAGCGATTGTCCTCACCGCGAACGTTCGGCATATACGGGCGACGGACAGGTCTCCTGCAATACCGTTATGCACAATTTCGATGCTGCCGCTTTCTATACCAAATGGATTCAAGATATTTGGGATGCCCAAAATACAGAGAACGGTTATGTCCCTAATGGAGCGCCCTGGCAACCGGGCTGTGGCGGCGGAGTACCGTGGGGAGCAGCCATGAATATCATGCCGTGGGAGTTTTATTTGCACTACGGCGACCGGGATATGCTTGAACGGAATTATACCGCCATGAAGGAACAGGTACGTTATATGCAGATGTGGCAAACACCCGAAGGAACGATGTTGTCGAAGATGCCTTTCGGCAAGGATCCCGTTTATTGGATGAATTTGGGAGAATGGTGCCCGCCTTATAAATTCCCTTCGGACGAACTGGTTCATACCTATTTTATGTGGCGGTGCATGGACCTTACGGCAAAAACGGCAAAAGCCTTGGGTAATAAAGATGATGAGGCGGTTTATTTAGATCTTGCCGCAAAGGTGAAAGATGCTTTCCATCAAAAATTTTATGATGCGGCAAACGCTACCTATGGAGGTTTCGGTAGCAACGTGTTTGCCTTGCATATGGGGGTCCCCGACGATTGTAAAGAGGCGGTGGTAAATACCCTGAAAAAAGAGATAGAAGAGAATAACGGACATTTGAATACCGGGATTTTTGCTACCCAACTGCTTTTTGAGGTGCTGACAGACAATGGTTTGAACCGTTTGGCTTATGGAGCTATGAATAAACGCGATTTCCCCAGTTTTGGCCATTGGATAGCACAAGGAGCAACAACTACCTGGGAACAATGGGACGGGGGAAATTCCCGGAATCATCCCATGTTTGGAGGTGGATTGGTTTGGTTCTACCGGAAAGTGGCCGGTATGACCATCGATCCGGAGCAACCGGGATATAAACATATCGTCATTAAGCCGGTTGCCACAGACAGCCTGTCGTTTGCCTCCTATGCCGTCCGTACGCCGTATGGCGAAGCCTCTGTCGGCTGGAAGAAAGAGAAAGGACGTTTCTGCTTGAATACGGAGGTTCCGGTGGGAAGTACCGCTACGGTGTACCTCCCGGCACAGAAAGATTCCCAATTGACAGAAAGTGGACTCTCTGTACGAAAGGCCCGTAAAGTAAAATACAAGGGAACGCGCGATGGATTTGCCGTATTTGAAATTCCTTCGGGAACATATTCCTTTGAGGCGAAAGATAATTAGTTTGTTGTAGGAGATCTTTGAGGATTAGCAAAAAAACTTATTTGATAATGAATAGTTGCGTATTTTAACTATTTGAAAAATGACTTTTAAACGGAAATGGAGCTATGAATATTAAAAGGAGGACGGTCGTATTAATTCGGAGGGGCTTGAAACTCTTTTTAGGACGTATGTGTTGGAGTGTCGTATGGTTGATCTGTTCAGTACAGTTAATAGCTCAGATACCTAATGAGCGAGCTTTTTGTTTTTATTATAATTGGTATGGAAATACCTCTTTTGATGGACAGGAGATACATTGGTCTCATGATGTAATAAAGCAGTCTCCTACGGATCCGGAGCGGCCTCGTATTCCGGGTAAAGAGAACCTGGCAAGTAATTTCTATCCCGAGTTGGGAAATTACAGCAGCAATGACCCGGGAATTGTCGCAAAACACATGAAGATGATGGCCGATGCACGGATTGGTGTTGTTGTACTTACGTGGTGGCGTAAGTCCGATTCGGGGTTGAAAGCGATTCCTATCATTTTGGATGAGGCCCAAAAAGTAGGGCTGAAAGTCTGCTTCCATTTAGAACCTTATGGCGGACGAAATGCCAAGTCGGTCAGAGAGAATATCGAGAATTTATTGCAGGAGTATGGAACTCATCCGGCTTTTTATCGGATGGAAGGAAAGCCTTGTTTCTTTATTTATGATTCATATCTGACAAAAGCGGAGGAATGGGCAACTTTGTTGCAACCGGATGGCGAAATAACCATTCGCAATACTCCTTTGGATGCTGTCTTGATCGGTTTGTGGGTGAAAAAGGGGGAAGAGGAATTTTTCCGCAAATCTGGGTTCGACGGATATTATACCTATTTTGCGGCAACGAATTTTACGTATGGATCGTCTCCGGAAAATTGGCCCTATATGCAGAAATGGGCTGTTGCAAACAAAAAGATATTCATCCCTTGTGTAGGGCCTGGCTACATCGATACGCGGGTTCGTCCGTGGAATGGTTCTACGACCAGAGACCGTGAAAATGGGAAATATTACGATCGGATGTTTAACGATGCGATTAAAAGCGGAGTTTCTTATATAGGTATCACTTCGTTTAACGAGTGGCATGAAGGTACTCAAATTGAGCCAGCTGTTCCATTTGAATGTTCCGAGTTTAAATATTTGGACTATAAACCGCTGGCTCCGGATTATTATTTGAAGCGTACGGCATATTGGATTGATAAGTTGAATAAATAAAAGTATATTTGGAACTCTCCTTGGAAGTTATTAGGAGAAGATATATTTGTTTATCGTTATTTACATAAAAAAGGCCCAACCAATCCGTTGGGCCTTTTTTATGTATAATGGTACGTTACAGGTTTTCATCTATGAGATCTATCTTTTTGGCAATTAAATCCATCTCTTCTTGTAGCTTTTGCATTTTCCGTTCCATTTCTTTTACCAGACTTCCGGCATTTTTGGACGATAGGGTAAGGAATCCCATATTGTTTTTGTATGTCTGCAATTCGTTTTTAGCTCGTTCGAACGCTTTCATTAGCTTGTTGCGTTCACGGTATAACTTGTTTTGCGATTGGTCTTCAGATGCCAGTTTTTGTACGGATGATGAGAAATTAATAAGTCGTTTTCTGTTTTCGTTTGTACTGAACTTTCCGAATTGTTGGTCAAGCGCTTCCTGGTATTCCTTGTATATTTTATCTTTTTCTTTGTAAGGAACGTGCCCTATTTTGTTCCATTCTGCAATGAGAGCTTTGATCTCTTTTATGCCGGTTTCTGAATCGATTGTATCCGGAATCTGAGATAACTTCTCGATAATCTCTTTTTTAAGAGCAAGGTTCTGAATCTCTTCCTGCTTTTTGGAAGAACTGTTCTGGGCCTTTTGTTCAAAAAAATAATCGCAGGCGGAGATAAAGCGTTTCCATACTTGGTCGGAATATTTTTTTGATACGGGACCAATGGTTTTCCACTCTTTTTGTAAAGCGGTTAATATATCGGCCGTGTTTTTCCAGTCGGTGCTGTCTTTCAGGCTTTCTGCTTTTTCGCACAAAGCGCGTTTGGCTTCCAGGTTTTTAGCCATCTCATCTTTGGCCGATTTGAAAAATTCTGCTTTTTGTTTGAAGAATTTGTCACACGATTCTCTAAATCGCTCGAATAGTAGGTTGTTCATCTTTCTGGATGCGAATCCGAATGTTTTCCATTCTTCTTGCATCGCAATAATCTCTTTGGTTTTTTCATCCCATGCAGCAAATGTTTTTAACGAGGAGGTATCGATGGCCTCGATTTTTTCGCAAAGGGCTGTCTTCCCCTCTTCGTTTTTCTTCTCGTTCTCTTTCTGGGATTCAAAATATTGCTGGTGTCGTTTGTTGATAACCGACGAAGCGTTCTTAAACCGGGTCCAGATATCTTCACGTAACTCTTTTGCTACGGGGCCTGTTTCTCTCCATTCGTTATGCAGTTGTTGCAGGGTACGGAAGGCAGATAAAACGTCTTCTTCTGATGCAAGAGCTTCGGCCGATTCACACAAGGCAATTTTCTGGTCGAGGTTTTTCTTGAAGTCGTAATCGCGTAGCTCCTTGTTTATTTTCAATAGATCGTAGAATTGTTCTACGGTTGCCTGATACGTTTTCCAAACTTCATTTACCTTATTTGCCGGTATATCGGTTATCTCCTTGAAGTTTTGTTGCAACTGTTGGAATTGTGTGTAGTATTTATTGATATTGTCCGAATCGTCGATGAATTTTTTTATTTCATCGATAATCGCAATCTTTCGCAAATAGTTATTCTCTTTTATTTTTTCCAGCTCTTGTAGATAAGCTGCTTTTTTGCTTTTGAAGATGTTCAGGAGCTCTTTCAATTTTTCTTCGACAGGGTCAGGCTCTACGGTGAATCCATCTCCGTTGTCTTCGGGGTGATTAGATAGGTATGCTTTGCGGAGCATTTCTACCTCTGCCTTGCGTAGTTTGTAGTAACTCTGTTTGAGTGAGTCGATGATGTCTTTGACAGTATCAACCGGTTTGTCGATTAAATCTTTGATTTGATCGACAAGTTGCTCTTTGGTTAGAGTCTCGTTTGGAGTCAATCGGCTCTCTTCATTGTTGATTTGGGCCGGAGTTTCTGCGTTTTGTCCGATGCATTGAGCATTTTCAAAGGCATCGTTTCCTTGAACATCTGTCATAAAAAAGAATTAAAAAAAAGAGTCCTGTTTTTGATTTGTGTTGCAACGACAAATTAAAATAAAATTTTTCTTAGTTCATACTGAAATTCTGATATTTTTTACTTGCAGGGCGTTGCCGGGGGGCTATAAATAGCGGATTTATCTTTTATTCTTCGATTTTTATATTAGGTTCGGGATTGTTTTTCAATATTTCGATGCATCCGAATCCTAAATTTATTTTATCTCCCAACCCTGTATGGTATATTATTTTTTGTAGAGTCGGGTGCATTTGAATACTGAACTTGTACATATACCCAATTACTTTGGTCTCGTTGGGTGTAAATCTTTTGATGAAAATTCCTTTTCGTTTGGGTTCCGATAGAATTTCAAAATTCCAGTTGCTTTCAATGGGAAACTCTTTCCCGTACAATACTTTGTATTTATTTAAAATACTCTGTTTCATAATCTCCGGATATTCCCTGTTGTAGGGATTGATGTATTCTACGCTGTGATTGGACCTCGGGCAAGAGAATACGATGGGAGAAAGCGACAGGTATTGCATCTTGTGTTTGGTAGGTTCTTCTGAATGTACCGTAATTTGTTCTACCAGAAAGTTTACCCGGCTTTTTTTGTCGCCAATCAACAACGATGTATTGGCAAAAACCGATTCTACAAATTCGACCGTCCCTCTTTCCGGAAGGAAGGATAGCCATACCTGAATGCGTTTTGTTAATAAATAAAGCCTGTCTTGTTCTACTTTTATGTGGGGAATGTAGAAGTTGGAAATGGAAAACAACCGGTTTTGATGGTTGGCGTTTTCGATAAATCCGTTCATTTGCATCCAATTGTCATACAACAATCTGTCCTCGGTCATTTTCTTGAAAATGCACGATGACAATTCGTATTGATAACTAACAGGAAGAATATTGCCGAATGAGTCAGGTTTAATTAATAAAATCAGTTTAAAACGCATTCCCTAAAAATTTGCATAAAAGTACAAATTAAATATGAATTGATGGCAAGTATGGGAAAATTTAAAGATATTAAACAATGAGCATTTATTTGGGAAGTTGTAAAATTGTCGGGTTATAAAAAAAGAGCTAAATTGCGCCGTGAAATTAAAATTTGAGATTAGCTATGAAAAGGCTTTTAGGAATATGTCTATTCGTTTTTGCCGGTTTTTTACCGACATTTTCTTCTCCGGGATTGCGCTTTAATGCGAATGGAAAATTTAAAATTGTACAATTTACCGATGTCCATTATGTGCCGGGCAACGATAATTCCAAAGTAGCTCTTCAAACTATTTTAGAGACTATTGAGGCGGAACATCCGGACTTGGTCGTCTTTTCGGGGGATGTGGTTACCGATAAGCCGGCAGAGCAGGGGTGGAAAACGATTCTTGGCGAACTGGAACAACGTTCCGTTCCGTTTTGTGTGGTTTTAGGTAATCACGACGACGAACAAAACCTGTCGCGTAAGGAAATATCCGATTTGGTAAAAAAATATGAGATGAATGTCAATGCACGTAAAGATCCGCCAATAAAAGGCGTATTGAATACGGTTGTGGAAATAAAAGATGCAGCAAACAAAAAAAATTCATTCCTGCTTTATTGCTTCGATTCAAACGCTTATCCAACAGATAAACGGTTTAAAGGATATGGTTGGTTTACGGCAGATCAGATAGCGTGGTATCGGCAAATGAGTGCAAAATATACACGTAAAAACGGACGAACTCCGTTGCCTGCCTTAGCATTTTTTCATATTCCGTTGCCCGAGTATCGTGAAGCGTTCGACCAAAAGGAGAATAAACGAGTGGGTAGTCGCAATGAATCGGAATGTTCACCCGAATTGAATAGCGGAATGTTTGCCGCCATGATAGAATCCGGAGATATTATAGGAACATTCGTAGGACATGACCACGATAACGATTATGTGGTAAATGCGCGCGGTATAGCGTTGGGATATGGTCGTTTTACCGGAGGAAAAACAACCTATACACATATGGAAAATGGTGCCCGCATTATCGAACTGACACAGGGAGAACGTTCGTTCCGGACCTATGTTCGTTTACGGAGCGGGGAAATAAAGGATGATGTGTGTTTCCCGGCGGACTTTGAATAAATTATATTGTTGAAAAAATAGAACTAATAATTGCAAATATCTCAATAATTTGACTACCTTTGCAGCGCTTTTTTATATTCCGTGTGATGGGAAATTAAGGAGCAAATAATCTTAATTTTGAGTAACACAAAAGACAAACAGAATGAAAACATTTGAATTGAACGCTACTCCCCGAGTAGATTTGGGAAAGAAAGCCGTAAAAGCTCTCCGTAAACAGAATCTGATTCCGGCCGTGTTGAATGGTGGTGAAGTTTTTGCTTTGCCTTACAACGGGACCTTGTCAGAAGGTGAAAAACTGGTTGAAATAGACGGCGGTAAGAAAGGTACCGTTGTGACTGATTTTACCGTATCGAAAGATGCTGTTCGGAAACTGGTTTATTCTCCCGATATTTTTGTCGTAGACCTTACGGTAGGAAAGAAAAATGTAAAAGCTATTTTGAAAGATATTCAGTTCCATCCTGTAACAGATGCCATTTTGCACATGGACTTTTTGGCAGTAAATGAGACCAAACCTGTCATCATGGAAGTTCCCGTGGTGTTGGAAGGTCATGCAGAAGGGGTAAAAGCCGGTGGTAAATTGAATCTTTCCATGCGCAAATTGAAAGTAAAAGCCATTTATAGCAATATCCCTGAAAGATTGGTTATCAATGTCGATAATCTGGGCTTGGGTAAGACTATGCAGGTAGGAGATCTTCACTTTGAAGGCCTTGAACTGGTAAATGCTAAAAATGCCGTAGTTTGTGCTGTCAATCTGACTCGTGCAGCCAGAGGAGCACAGGCAAAAGGAGAATAATGTTTAGATGAAATATTTGATTGTAGGGTTGGGAAATATTGGTGCAGAATATCAATATACCCGGCATAACATAGGATTCAGAGTATTGGACGCCTTGGCTAAGGCGTCCAATCTTGTTTTCGCCGATGCTCGTTATGGAGCCGTTTGTGAATGGCGCTTGAAAGGGCATCTTGTCTATCTGTTGAAACCTTCCACCTATATGAATCTGAGTGGAAACGCCGTTCGTTATTGGATGCAGAAAGAGAAGATAGCGTTGGAAAATGTATTGATTGTTGTGGACGATCTGGCATTGCCATTTGGCTCTTTACGGTTGAAACCTAAGGGAAGCGATGCAGGACATAACGGCTTAAAGCATATACAGCAGATTTTGGGGACGAATCAATATGCTCGGTTACGTTTCGGAATCGGGAATGATTTTCCCAAAGGAGCACAAGTTGATTATGTATTGGGCCCATTTACCGATGAGCAGGAACGGGAGTTACCGCAACGGCTGGATGTAGCAGAAGAGATCATTCGCAGTTTCGTGTTGTGTGGGATACAAAATACGATGAATCAGTTTAATAATAAATAGAATTGTAGCGTATGGCGGCCAAGGAGAACGAAGTTCGTATTGATAAATGGTTGTGGGCTACGCGGATATTTAAGACCCGGACGATTGCCGTCGAGGCGTGTAAAAAAGGGCGTGTCTCTATTCAGAATATCCCGGTGAAGGCTTCTCGCATGATCAAAGTGGGAGAGGTGATACAGGTTCGTAAACCGCCGGTAACATTCTCTTTTAAGGTACTGGCTCTTACCGAAAAAAGAATGGGAGCAAAAGCAGTCCCGGAATATCTGGAAAATGTAACAACCCCAGATCAATATGAGATTTTGGAATTATCCCGTATTAACGGCTTTATCAATCGGGCCAAGGGAACCGGTCGTCCAACGAAAAAAGAGGGCCGTGATCTTCAAAAATTTTTGGCTTCTGATGATGCCTTTGACTTTGATTTTGAGGATGATGAGGATTACGATTGTTAATCGTTCTGAGTTATATCGGTTGTAGGCGTCTCGTTGGGCTTTTCCTTCAAGTCTGTAAATAAATATAGTATGGTTTTATAGCCAACTATCCCGAATGCACCCAAGAAGATGAATGCCAAAACGATGATCTTTTTGTTCGGAGAACTGGCCTGTAATGGAACTCTTGCCGGTTCGAGGATCGTATAAATCGGAGTGATTTCTTGTAATTTCAGTTTTGAAACTTCTACTTGTTGTGCTGCTTGGTTGTAAATGGTATAGGCTAAATCCCGCTCATTCTGTTGACGTTCTATTTTGATGGTTAATGCTTCGGATTTTAACCCCCTGTTTCGGTCTTTCATTTGAGCAAGATCGTCCTCTATGGCGTAATAGTTCTTTTTCGCCTGCTCGTAAAGTTGTTGGTTGATGGAGAGATCGTAACGCGCCTTTTTTGTTTTGTAATCGGTGATATATCGCTGTAACTTTTGAATGGTAGAGTCAACGATAACAGCAGAGATAAGGGGGTCTTGCATTTTGACCGTAACTGAAATGATTCCGCTTTTCTTGTCCGGTTCAAATAGTATTCGGCTTTTGAGTATAGAGGTAAAGGCAACTTGTGCCGGTGTTAGGTTAAATAAGTCTATTGTATCGTTGGGGGAGGAGGGGTGTTTATCTTTGCCTATGCTTTTTATCCAGCCAATCAATTTTATAGGAGCACTCATGATGTGTTTCCACCAAGCTTGTTTTTGCTCTTTTAGCATATAGTCATAAAAAGAGTAGGTATTTTTACCATCTTGGGTGGTAACAGTCATATCCATAAATTCGAGAAGGAAAGGGGTACTTTCTATGACGTCTGGATATATATTGCTGTTTATACCATCTTTCTCAGAAACACTGTTCAGATTTATACCGGCCAGTCCGGCTAATCCAGCCAAATTACTTAATCGGTTATTACTCCCTCCTTCCGGAGCTAATTTGACAGTAGTTGTATATTCTTTGGGAAGACTGAATGCAACGATGATACCGACAACTAATCCGATACCGGCGTATTTTAGGATCAGCTTGTAGTCTTTCCATAAGTATTTTGCCAGATCAATCAGGTCTATTTCCGTTTCTGGATTTTTATTGTTGCTTTCAGTCATTTTTGTCGGTTTTATTTTAGGTTATTGGTCATGGTGATGATAATGGCAGCCAAAGAGACAACCGAAGATGAAATACCGACGATCTCACCAATAGACATTCGTCTGGTTTCCGGCTTTTGTGGCACCACGATTTCGCATCCCGGTTCTATTTTGGGATATTTCTTTTTAAAGAATCCGTTTTTGGTTGTGGCAACTTGACCGTTCATATAAATAACATAGGGCTTTTTGTACGCCCTTTTAGAATATCCTCCTGCTTTGTCGATATAATCGTTTAAATCATATTCCTCCTGATAGCTCGTTGTATTGGGAAACATGACAGAGCCTCCTATTTTTACCGTATTGGTTAGTTGCGGAATGGTTAAGACGTCGTTTTCTTTTAAAACAATGTTGTATTTTTCGTTGTCTGTTGTTTCTAAGGCCTTGTTTAGGTCTATCCCGATTATGAACATGGAATCCTGCCCTATGGGATTTGTTTGCAAAGAATCTAAATTTTGCGATTGAAGTGTTTGTAGAGCTAACTCTTTCATGTACTCATCTTTTGTCTTTTTCCGTTTGAGGGTGGCTCCCTGTATGTAAGCTTGTGGAGACACTCCTCCTGCCCGTTTAATCAGGTCAGATAATCGTTCGTTAGGAGAAGAAAGTACATATAAGCCAGGGAAAAGTACCTCTCCTTCGATCCGGACCATTTGTTGTTTCTGGTAACCCGGAGAACGACGTACGAATATTTCGTCAAAAGGTTGTAAGATAAACAGTTTTGCAGAAGGGTCTATTTTTAAGTCTTTGTCAATAGAAAAGGTATAATTGTAAGCAAGGGTATCTGAAAACTCTGTTGATTTACTGTTTTTTACTCGTCTGGATACCTGGACAACAGCTTCTGATGCAGATTCTTTCAATCCTCCGGCCAATAAAATAGCATCTTCTACCGTCATGTTTTCTTTAAACGGAAAAACGGTTTGCACCACGCGAGGTCTATTTGTGTTTGGCCCATTCTGGTCAGTATTAAAACTAAAATCTCTTGAAGAGCTATCTTCGTTAATGGTTTGAGGTAATCGCATATTATTTACCTCACCATGTACGGTAATGGTATAATTCTCTTGGAGGTCATAAATGGAGGGGATATATAACTCGTCTTCACTTTGAAGAAAAATGTCCTGAGTTTGACCATTGAAGATGGCTTTTATATCTACGGGGATAACTTCGTATGAGAAGTCAGGACGCATACGGGTAATCTGGGCTCGTGTGGTAAATG
>DVNA01000089.1 GCA_018714665.1 Candidatus Gallibacteroides avistercoris
ACTGGATTTTTTATTGCGAAATTGATGATACTTCTCATGTCTTATTCTATAATCGGAGAAGAAGAGTGTAATCTTCTATCTATTTTTGCACTTTAACTTTACTTTCGTTCCGTAAGGTTTCAAATCCTCGGGTTACCAGATTGTCGTTTACTTTCAAACCTTCCAATACTTCGATATTGTCATTGTCTTCCAATCCGGTTTTGATATCCCGCATAATAGCCGTATTTTTTTCTACGATATAGACGAATTTGCGGTTTCTGTTAGATAAGACGACATCTTTGGGGATGACGATGGTACTGTCTGCATGATCTACGATGATATCTGCTTTTACGAACATACCCGGATGTAGTAATAATTTGTTGTTATTTATCCACAATTTCCCTTGGAAAGTACGTGTTTCCGTACTGATTTCGGGAGAGAGTTCTCCGATCGTTCCGTCAATCGTGTCGTACGGTAAAGTATAGTGGGTGATAAGCACCTTTTGATTGGGTTTAACCTCGTTGATCGAACTTTCGGGAAGGTTAATTTCCATATACATTTTCGAGTAATCCATGATTTTTACCATAGAACTTCCCGATTCGATACGGGCTTTCGAGGTATAATGGGGCAGGGCCGTGATAATTCCGTCGAAAGGAGCAGTAATCGACATCCGGTCTAATTGTATCTGTGCCGTTTCATAATTTTGGCGGGCTGTTTCTACGCTAACCTCGGAGTTGCGTACATCTTTTAATGTAACGCCTCCTTTTTCATACAGCGATTTTTGGCTTTGCAACTCTTGTTCGGCGATATCCAGGTTGATTTTTTTTACATCTACCGACAAGCTGTTTTCATACTCCTTGTCTTCTATCTTGATAATGCATTGTCCGGCTTTTACCTTGTCTCCCAATTTAAAAGGTCTTCCGGTGGCCGGGTTTGTCTGCAACCGGTACATACCGGCTGTTTCTGTCTTTATTTCCGTTTCGGAAATAGGCAAAGCAGTACCTGTGGTGTTGATGTACTTGCTGATCGAGCCCAGCTTCAATTCTGTTACCGATACCGGGGCTGCTGTTTCTGCCTGATTGTTTGTTTGATTGTCGCTGCAACTTGCAGTTACGAATAATAGAGCAATGGGAAGATAATTATAGTATTTCATAAGTGTGAATTTTTTCTGTTTTTTAGGTTTATTTGATCTCTAAACTTTATTATTTTCTGGTATGAGTTTTTATCGCCTCGCTGTTGATAGGAGTAATGGCTGTATTGGTTTCAAAGTTATAAAGTGTGAGAATTTTCAAGTTCAGCAATTCTATTTTATAATTGATCAGCGATTGTGCGTACGACATTTTTTGGCTAGATAACTGGTTCTGGAATTGGCTCATATCCATACCCGTGATTGTCCCATTACGATATTTTTCTGCATTCAGCTCGTAAGTGTGTTGTGCATTTTGCACACTTTGGCGGGCTATTTCGATTTCTGCCACTAAGTTATCCAGACTACGACAGGTTTGGCGAATCTCAATCTGAATATCTTTGATTTCTTCTTCCGCTTCCAATTGGTTCAATTGGATACTTTTTTCCTGTGCTTTTACCCGTTTCTTATTGGCTCCCCAGTCGAAAATGGGAACATTGAAACTAACTTCTACGCTGGGGCTGTTGGTCGGGTTTTTATAAATGTTTCCGAACTCTTCGTTATCGCCCATGACCCCGAGCGACAGATTTATGTTTCCACTGAATTCGTTTTGTGCTTTGGTTCGGATAAGTTGGAATTCAAGCAAGTCGGTTTGGATTTCTCTCTGACGGAGCTCCAAACGGGTGTTCAGTGCATTTTCAACGGCTTTATCGACATCTATTTTGACGGTTTTAACAGAATCTATTTGTGCGATGGTCGAAATCTCTTCTTCCAGCGGCATCCCCAAGATCTTTTTTAAATTGTCTTTGGCATTTTCCAATGAAACGATGCGGTTGTTTACCGTCGAGCGGGCAGAAGCGAGATTCAGTTCAGCCTGAAACAGCTCTTCTCTCGCAAGTAAATCGGCATCGACTTTATCTTTTATGATTTGGTAGTTTTGTTCTGCATTGGCCAATTCATCCCGGCTGATTTGTAAATTGTCCTGTGCCGTATATACAGCGTAAAATTGGCTGGTGATAGACCGTTCGAGGTTCAGGCGTTGCAGGGCATAACTGATATACATGTTTTCGTAATCGTATTCCAACTCTTCCAACTCCATTTTTTGGGAATTGTAGGTAAAGATGGGTTGGGACAACTGTAATCGGAGTGTGTTACTGAATGCTTTGTTGGTGGTAGTACCTCCGGCTGTTGTTGATTCGTTGTTTTGCCATCCGAATGTATTGATCAACGACAGGGTTGCATTGGTCCAGATAATAGGTTGTTCTATCCGGAATGTACCGGATGTGTTGAATATTTTGTTCGTGTACCATTGTGATACGCGTTGGTCGAAACTACGTGTCTGTGTATAGCTGATTGGATTCAGACTCAGTGAAAATTGTGATTTCAAAGAGGCCTTTTGTGCCAATAACAATAATTCGGATCGTTCCAAATTATAGAGTGAAGTCCTTAATTCCGGACTGTTTGTTTCGGCAATTTCTAACGCTCTCTCTATGGTCAACACCGTTTGTGACGATGTTGAAAAAGAGGTGGCCATAAAAAATACGGCGGCCATTGCTAAGCTCCTGTTCATTCTTCTCATCCCTTTTCTTTGGTATTTATGTGTTTAATTATTTTTCTTGTTTTATCGTTTAACGAATTTTACGGCATCGGCCGTTACTTTTTGTACATTTGTGTCGTTAGACAATATCACTTTTACGGTATCTGTGGTAAAATTGTATGTTCCTAATTTTTCCCACCCGGCTTGCGCTCTTCGCAGGTCAAGGATAGCGTCTTCTGTTTCATCGTTATATTCTATCTGGAATTTGTATTCCATTTCATGTCCTCTGCCTCTCGGACCTCCTCTGGGGCCAGGTCCTCCCCAACGTATTTCATCTGGTAATGTCACGTAGTAGTATATGTCGTAATCACCTTTCTCAGGAAGAGGTACTGTCCATGTCGCGGTTTGTCCCCCTCCGTTTTTAATAACATAGGCTGACCGGATGGAGGTACCATAATAGGCCTCGTTGGTAGTGGCAGTCCACCGGATGGGAGGGCGCCAGTCAATCCCTTGATATTTGAAATCGTCTTCGGTCGATTGATTGATCCAAAGAGGAATCAATCCGGTAATATTCGGTTTTGATAAGGAGAAGAGTTGTTCATCTTCATTATCCACGATAATCTCTCCCGGAGAGGAGAATATGTCATTGGATACCACGGTTACGCTGTTGGGTTCAATGTAGTTTTTGTTGATTTGCGGAATATCGTTTACATATTGTTGTACAACTCTGGGTAAATTTTTAGAGAGTATGGTGTTGATATTGATGTTCCGCGGAGCTTCGTCATAATTGGCTACAATCCGCTTGGTTTCATGCGGGTTGAAGGGAATGATTCGCTTGGCCTGTTCATCTTCGGGTACAGCTTGTTGCGAGGATGTATTCAGGTTCAATATTTCGAGCCGTATCAACCCCGGATAATCAGATATATTGCTGATGTTCAGAACTAATTGATAAACATCTTCTTCCCGGCCGGTGATTTGTGTAACCGTCGGCGTTCCGATAATGTATTCGGGTAATGTGGCAGGAGAGGTCCAGTTGTCGATGATCGGGTGCAAATCCGTTTCTCCCAGGCTCCCTAATGTGTCGAGGAGCGATTCGAAGTTCATGTTCTCAAATTCGTGTCTTTTGAGAATACTGAATAGCGAGTCTCGGAAAACAGTTGTTCCTAATTTCATCTCTGCATAGGCAAACAGTTCGTTGGCCTTTACACCGATAATGGCATCGATGATGTCGCGGTGCTCTTCGTCTGAGAGCAGGTCCTTGAAGGAGGCTTCTTGTAACAACAGTACGGCTTTTTCGCTGTCGCTGAGGCCGTTTACTTCGCGTAACCAGGCATTGTTTTCTGTTTCGCTTTGTAAATATATCTCTATCAGTCTGTTGGCAACAGGCCATTGGGTAGAGAACGTGTTGTATTTAAAATTGTATAGTTCCGGATAAATAAAGTAAGGGTTGGCCGTAGTCTCTATGCTGGTTTTCCCTAATTTGCCTCGTGAAAAACTGAAATCTCCTTCGGTGCGTCTGAATAACCAGAAAATGTTATATAAAGTATTCATTTGGGCATCCAGATCTGATATGCTACTGTTTCCCCCTCGTCCGGGGCCTCTCATCATACTGAATCTTTTTTGATCTTCTATTTGTTGTGCCACATTGAAACTCCATTGGTTAAAACCTTTTTCGGGTATCAGTACCATTTCGGGTTGAACCACCTCTTGTGCCTGGGTCCAGGTACGGTTGAAGGTGAAAAACTGTCCGGGTATCTCTACCATGGAAAATCTGTTGAACGGATATTCGAGGTTGTATATTCGTTCAATATCGTCTTTCATGTTCCGTACGATGAACGAGAGTGTGTCCATGACCGAGTCGAAATGGGCAGAGAAATAGTCGTGTCCCTCTATGTGCCAGATATTGTAGTCGATGCTGTCGATACGGATGGATTTGTTTTCGTACTTCCCGATGAGCAGAGATAGCGATTGTAGCGGATATTCCGGTTCAAAGCGGAATATTCCGTCATCCCCTTTTTGCGGTTGCCCTTGCGATAAGGCAACCAGGTTATTAAGAGGCGTGACGTTTAATTTGAAATTTGAGAAATAGGTCTGCTGCCAGTCCGGACTCTGGTTGCTGTATGATACACCGGGACGGGGATACCAATAGGTTTCGGGGGTATATAACAGAAAATCTTTTTGTTGGAAGACATATTTTTGTCCCGTATTGTAGGTTTGTAACCCTCTGTTACTGACTATCTGCAACATTCGGTCTTCTTGGGGAATGTCCAGGTAACAGAGCCTTTCGTCTATATTCCCTGCGTAGTTTATTTGTAAGGAGAGCGGTTCATTCTGTTCATATTCTCTGCCGAAATCGACGATCAGCACCTGTTCTTTCCGTGTAAACGGTACATCTTTACCTTCTACGGTTATGTTTTTTATTTTCATACCCGGGTTCAGGCAAAACGTATATTGGGATGATTTTTCCAATGCTTTCCCTTCGATAGTAGCGCTTACATCGATACCTTCTTCCAGTTGCTTGACATTTAATACACACGTGTCTATAACGATTTTAGGCGTATGTACATATTGGTTATTCAGTTCGATACACTGGGCTCTGTAATCTTCGTTTTTCAGAAATTTGTTCGTATGTTTGAAAGCTAAATATCCACCTAAAATAAAAAATACCGTTCCTACTACCATCCAGGGGTAGTGGCTGTGTTTGGCATTGGGGAGTCTTCGGAACAAGGCTATGGTGAAGAACGTAAATCCCAGTCCGAAGAACAGGTAGATGAGCCGGTGGTTAATAATGGTTTTTACATCCACCATACCGACGATGGTCGATTTAAACATCGGCAGGCTGAATGCCATATAATCGAACAGGTAATAAAATGCGTCTTTGATATAAAAAACCGTCAGTCCGATGTATCCTAGTAACAGGATGAAAGTGAGCGCCTGGTTGCTGACGGTCAGCATCAGGAAGATGGCCAAACCTAAGATAAAGACCATAGTCGGAATGCTGATTAACAGGAAATAGTATAAGTAGGAGGCCCAATCAACGCTCATGCCCTTGGACAGACCGATGTAATTGAATACGATGGTCAAGGCAATGATCATCAGATTGAGTACGAAAAATACGCGTAAGTTTCCCCATATCTTACCCAATACGTATTCGGCATTACTTAGAGGACGGACATAAAATACTTCGGAGGTATCCAGTTTTTTGTCCCTTTTTAAGAACTCGGAAGAGAGGAATATGGCAATGACGGCTTGTCCTACATTCAAAAATAGAAGAATGGTATAAGGCAGGTTGGCCGGTACGGCAATGACACTCCATTCTTGTATTGCCACAAAGTTGAAAAAACCAAGAATAAGGAGCGCCAATACGGCAAACACCCTGAAAAACCAACTGCGTAACAATAATGTACTTTCGTATTTAGCGACAGATTGTATATTTCTTAGAAATTGCATAATGTTGTTTAGTCGTTAGTCCAAAGATCCAAATGATGTTCCATATAGTAAACGTAGGCGTGTTCCAAATTGGGGGGGAACGGTTCTGCATCGTATCCCTCTATTTGGTCGGCTACGACCTGGATTTCCCAATCCAGTCCCATCGGAATGGTGGATATAACCGGGTATTTTTCATTGATATCCCGGTATTGTTCGTTGTTTACGCGTAACCGCCATACTTTCCCCTCTGTCATCTTCAACATATCTTCGGGGGATCCTACGAATGAAATTTGGCCTTTGTTAAGCAATGCCATGTCTTTACAAGTACTGGATATGTCGCCTACAATGTGGGTAGATAGGATAATGGTAACATCGTGTGCACTTACTTCCGAAAGCAGATTTCGGAACCGAATCCGTTCTTCGGGGTCCAGTCCCGTAGTAGGTTCGTCCACAATGATTACTTTGGGGTTATGTATCAGCGCCTGGGCGATACCCAAACGCCGTTTCATCCCCCCGGAGAGTTTGCTGGCGTATCGTTCGCGTACGTCGAAAAGGCCTACCTCTTCGAGCATCTTGTCCACGGCATCTTTTCTTTGTCGGGTATTGTTCATGCCTGATAACCGGGCCGCATAATCTAAAAATTCGTACACCTTGTATTTAGCAAAAAAACGGAAGTCCTGGGGTAAATAACCCAATACGCGACGTACCTCCTTACGTTGTTTCAAAATATCGTAACCATATACATCGATTTCCCCCGATGTCGGTTCCATCAATGCAACCAAGATACGCATCAGCGTCGATTTCCCTGCTCCGTTAGGACCTAATAAACCGAACATTCCCGGCGGAATGACTAAATTAATGTCTTTTAATGCATGGTGTCCGTTGGGATAGACCTTATTCAGATTTTTAATTGTAATGCTCATACTTTGACAGCCTTGTGATAAGTGGCAGTAAAAATAAATATAAATGTGTTATGGATTGTGCTAAAATGGTTAAGAAAAGATAATTCCAGATTCATTAAAAATTATCCGGAGTTTTTTTCTCTCTTTTTCTGAATAATCCCAAAGTTATTGTCTCTTATCATTATTGCATTATATTTTATTATCATAGTTTATCGTTATCATTATACCTTTATAAAAATGCGTTTTTGATTTCCACCTTTTTTAGGTAAAAAAATTGTTTTGCTTGTTAGACGAAGTTGAAATATAAAGGTTTCATTGGTATATTTCTTTTTAATTCTTTTTAAGAGATACTGGAAACTTTTTCTTCGGTTTCTGACTCTGTTATCTGTTTTGCGGTTGATCAATGGAGAATCCCAATCGTTTAAGCCCATGTTGTATTTCTGGACAGCTCATAAATAGATTCCAAATCAATCCGCTCCGGAAATTCTCTATCATTGGAGCAATTGTACATTGGTCAATGGCCAAATACCTTTTTGGAAACCAGTTGTCTTGTAAACTGAATCCGTCATAAAATCCGTATTTCCCCCAAATAGAGTCGCCTAACTGATAATAAAAATAGTTTAATGCCGCCAATGATTCTTGGGGGGTATAGGGGATACTGGACAGGGCGGCAGTAGGGGTAATTACGCCACAATCGTCGCGGAATGGGGCGTGAGCTTTGTAGCCATTGGTAGAGTATCCGGCTGTCAGCCCCCAGCAATTTTTGCCATATCCGGCAAAACCTTCCGGATTGTCCACGCAGTAACGGTAATTGCTCAATGCGTGGTTCCGGGTTACCAACCGATAGTCGGCATATTGGTCGTGTAAGATCATTGGGTTTAAGCAAAGATATGAGTAGTGTGCCCAGAACAAGGGGCCACCGCTGTTTTCAGCCCCGTTGTGTTTCAATATCAGCGGAAGGCCATATACGCACGAGTCACTTTTGATAAGCCCTTTCCGTGCCCAACCGTTGTGGTAGGCAGAGGCCGGTATCGGGTGTGTGGGAGAGGAGGCTCCCAGTATGTATGTGATCAGGCATTCGTTGTACCCTTCGAGCGGGAAATTCATCTCCCATTCGTATTGGGGCGACCAGTGCCAAAAAAGCACATCTTGTCCGTTCAGGTACCAGTCCCATTCCATTTCTCTCCAAAGTGTGTCTATGCGGCTTGCCAACAGTTTTTCGGCAGGAGACCCCTCTTTGAAATATTGTCGGGCACAGAGTAACCCCTGTATTAAAAAGGCACTTTCAACCAAATCACCTCCGTTGTCTTTTTGCCCAAAAGGCTTCACCCTACCTGTCGGTCCATCTAACCAGTGAGGCCATACGCCATGAAAACGGTCGGCCTTAGCCAGGTAGTTGACAATTTTTTCAAACCGGGCCACCCCTTCATCTCGGGGAATAAAGCCTCGGTCGATACCGACCAAAAGACCACAAATGCCAAATCCACTTCCTCCCGTAGTAACGGTGGACGAGTCATTACTGGGGATGTCTATGTGAATCCGTTCGCGGGCCAATCCGGAATGAGGTTCGGCTCCTTCCCACATATAATTCAGGTGATGTTTTTGTATAAAATCTAGAAAGGCTTCTTCCGAGGTAAATTTCATAGGACGAGTATTTCCTGTTGTATCTTGAAACGTCTCTCTTGAATGGGAAGAATTACAGCCCGAAAGAAAAACCAGAAAACAAAATAGGATAATGGTATTATGGTACATAATGTATTTATTTTAGATGAATAAATTTTTGATAAAGTGATTGGGGAGAATCAGCCTCGTTTTCGTCCAGCATATGTCTCATAATGTGGGCACAAGCTTCTGCATCGGCCAAAGCATGGTGATGTCTGTCTAGCCTGTATCCACAGAATTGCGAGACAGTGTGTAGCTGATGGTTCGGTAATTGCGGATATAATCTGCGAGACAAACGATAGGTACAATAGAACGGATAACCCGGATATTTCCATCCGAATGTTTGATGTACCGAGCGCAGGCAGCTTTCGTCAAATGGGCTGTTGTGGGCAATCAGCGGGATATTTTGTAACCGAGGTTCAAGTATCGGCCATATCTGATCGAAAGTGACGGAATCTTCCGTATCCGATTTCGATAGACCATGCACAGCTGTACACCAATAGCTGTAATAATTGGGGACAGGATGTATGAGGCTATAAAACGAGTCGGTTATTTCTCCGTCGTTTACCCATACAATTCCAACTGAACATACGCTGCTGCGCTGTTTGTTTGCTGTTTCAAAATCGATTGCTGCAAATGTAAGCATAATGATCTGTTTGGTTAACGGCAGACAAAGATACATTTTTTGAGGGTTTATTTAAACATCTCTTTACAATAAAATCTTATTCTTTTATTTTAATTATGGAAAAGGAATATTCCTCCACATTGATACAGATGGGGACAATCGACTATACTTGTTGAGACACTTCTATAATATAAAAATAACAGCAGGCTTTTTTTGTTGAATGTATCGTTTATTCGATTAATTTTGTAAACTTGTAACCCTCAATAGAGAATCGTATGACTCCGTTTTTATATAAGGTAGCAGAGACGTTTTATGTGCATTATCGGGAAGATGTATCGCGTTTGGCATTTGTCTTTTCAAATCGCCGTGCAGGATTGTTTTTTAAAAAATATCTGGCACAGGTAGCGGGGAAACCACTTTTTGTCCCTCGGGTTTATACGATCAACGACCTGTTGGTATCGATCTCTTCTTTTCGGTTGGCCGATAAGACGGAAATGCTTTTTTCTATTTACGAATTGTATCAACAACTGAGCCATTCAGCAGAAAGTTTTGACAAATTTGCTTTTTGGGGAGAGATGTTGTTAAATGACTTCGATGATGTCGATAAATACCTGGTAGATGCCAAGAAACTTTTTACCAACATAAAAGAGTTAAAAGAGATAGATGAAAAATTTCTTTATCTGACGCCTGAACAACTGGCAGCTATCAGGCGTTTCTGGGTGCATTTTATGGAGGGTGGAGACAACGAAAAAAAGAGAAATTTTGCAGCAGTTTGGGAGATTCTGTTTCCGTTGTATTCGGCGTTTAAGGAAAAACTGGCTTCACAAGGGCTTGCTTATGAAGGGATGATTTTTCGGGAAATAGCAGAAAAAGCGCGTAAAAAGGAGGATTTATTGCTACCGGCTCCTCGGTTGATTTTTGTCGGGTTGAACGTGTTGACATTGGCCGAGGAGACGATATTGAAATATGTAAAAGGGTTGGGAATTGCTGACTTTTACTGGGATTATGCATCGCCTTTTGTTTGCGATCCGGCCAATAAGGCCTCTTTTTTTGTTGCTCGTAACCGGACATTGTTCCCTTCACAATATGAGATAGAGGAGGAGAATTCGTCCATCCCGGAGATAGAACTGATAGGTCTCCCTTCATCGGTAGGGCAGGCCAAGCAGGTGTATGATTTATTGGAGAAATGGATGGACGAAGGAGTCATTCCTCATCCAGACAGAGCTATCGATACGGCCGTCGTTTTGCCCGATGAACATCTGCTGTTACCCGTCTTGCATTCGTTGCCACCGGAGATTGATCCGGTGAATATAACAATGGGTTATTTATTGATGCATACACCGGTGTCGGGATTAATCGATCTGCTGTTTGAGTTGCAGAAACAGGTTCGTTTTGTCAAAGGAGAGCCCGCTTTTTATCACCGTACGGTATCGGCATTGTTGGCTCACCAATATGTCTCACAAGTGAATAAGGACTATACATTGCGGTTATTGCAGGAGATTCGCCGGTATAATAAAATATTTATTCCGTTGTCCGATCTGTCTGGAACGCCGTTGTTCCGTTGTATCTTTCGGATTGTGGTTACTCCGGATGAAGCATCCAATTATATAATGGAGGTGTTGGAGTCGCTGCAAGCATCCCTAAAAGAGACGGAAGAGGAATCGAGTGTGTCGGCCCAATCATTCGATAGAGAGTATCTTTATCACTACTATGTATTGGTAAAGCGATTAAAAGAGGTAATGGCGCAGCACAGTGTTTCGATGGAACTGAATACTTTTTTCCAGTTGTTGGGAAAGATGGCTGCCGGCGTATCTGTACCGTTTCAGGGAGAGCCGTTGGCCGGATTACAGGTTATGGGCGTTTTGGAAACACGCTCTCTCGATTTTGACAACCTGATCATCCTTTCCATGAATGAAGGAATATTTCCGCTATCGAAAGCGGCTAACAGTTTTATTCCCTACAATTTGCGCAAAGGGTTCGGGTTGTCCACTCACGAACACCAGGACAGCATATATGCCTAT
>DVNA01000090.1 GCA_018714665.1 Candidatus Gallibacteroides avistercoris
TTTTTATCAACTCCTCTCTTTTAATCATACGCGCTGTTATAACCGTGTTATTCGTGCCCCTATTCTATTGAGACGTTTATCGATGTCTTGATAACCCCTATCTATCTGTTCTATATTGTGAATCGTACTGATTCCTTCGGCAGACATGGCTGCAATCAGCAACGCGATACCGGCGCGGATATCGGGTGACACCATGGTGGCCGCTTTCAATGTCCGGGCTTTTCCCTGTCCAATTACCGTTGCACGATGCGGATCACACAAAATGATTTGTGCCCCCATATCAATCAATTTATCGACAAAAAACAAGCGGCTTTCAAACATCTTCTGATGAATCAACACACTACCTTTGGCTTGTGTAGCGACAACCAAAAAAACGCTCAACAGGTCGGGGGTCAATCCCGGCCAAGGAGCATCGGCAAAAGTCATAATCGAACCATCTATAAAGGTCTCTATCTCATACACGCCATGTGGGGGGATATGAATATCATCTCCTATCAGATCAATGGTAATTCCCATTTTACGGAAATTATCGGGAATAATCCCCAAATCTTTGTATGATACGTTCCGAATGGTTATATCTGATCCCGTCATGGCGGCCATTCCGATGAAACTTCCTATCTCGATCATATCCGGAAGGATAGTATGTTCGGTTCCTTTCAACGATTTCACCCCCTCAATAGTCAGCAGATTTGATCCAATACCGGAAATGTGCGCTCCCATACGGTTCAACATTCGTGAGAGTTGTTGCAGATAGGGCTCACAAGCGGCATTATAAATGGTTGTCGTACCCTCTGCCAGAACAGCAGCCATCAAGATATTGGCGGTACCAGTAACAGAGGCCTCGTCCAACAACATATAGGTGCCGGTCAATTTATCGGCCTTGATTTCATATATTTGACGATCAGGAGAATATGAGAATTCTGCGCCCAGTTTCTGTATCCCTATAAAATGTGTATCCAACCGACGACGTCCAATCTTATCCCCTCCCGGTTTAGGCACCAACGCTTTTCCGAAACGGGCCAACAACGGACCGACAATCATCACCGATCCGCGAAGAGAGGTACAACGGCGAATAAAATCATCGCTGTTCAAATAGGCGATATTTACGTTATCGGCTTTAAAACTATACGCATTTTCTCCGATATGTTCCACCTTGACACCCATATCGCGTAAAAGCTGAATCAGGTTATTCACATCCAGGATATCCGGCAAGTTATACACTTTTACCTCCTGGTCTGTCAATAGCGTAGCACAAATGATCTGCAACGCCTCGTTTTTGGCACCTTGCGGGGTTATATCTCCGCACAACTTATGCCCGCCTTCTATGATAAATGAAGCCATACCTATTATGTTTTCTGGGGTACAAGATACAAAAAAGCGGCTTATCGTGCCGCTTTTTTCCCATTATTTTTAACCTTTCGCTGTTGCAAAATATCCTTCGACTCTTTCAGTTTGAATGTTTCCTGATTGAGATCGATTTTTCCTTGCGAATATTCCCTTAAATCTTTAAATATCTTTTCGTCATCGACTACTTCCTTATTCCAGGTCAAAAAGGATTTCTTCATGTGGTTTGCCAACAAGGAAATCAAATAGTTCCGTTCGTCTCCTTCCGGCATTTCCGAAGCTTTCTTAATCATCGCTTCCAACGATTTTCCATAATGAAGATAACGTATAGAGGTCGATTGGTAGGGAATCGGATCAGGACGGGTGTATAGATTCTCTTTCTTTATAATTTCATACGGATAGTCTATATCCAGTTTGAAATCAGCCATAATAGCCAGATGATCCCACAATTTATGTTTAAAATCCTCTACATCACGCAAATGCGGAAAAAGGTTTCCCATAATATTGATAATCGTATTGGCACAGCGAGTCCGCTCGGCCCGGTCTTCAATAGTCAAACAATGGTCCACCATTTGTTGTACATTGCGCCCGTATTCAGGTAACAACAATTTTTTTAGCTGCGTATTATACTGCAAACTAATATCTTTCATAATCAAAACAATTTATTTTTGGGTGTTGTAGCAACAAATTCTTTCAAATAAAATGGCTCAAAGTAAGCGACATCCTCAAACTTTTGCTGACGAAAAGATCTTTCGGCCAACGCCAGCATATCGGAGGCCAACGGTACCACGTCATCAATAAAACGGGCATTAGGATGTATTATTTTTCCTTTGCACTTATCGGCTCCATTTCCAAAGAAATAGACCAGGTGCGTATCTAAAAGTTCCTTATAGGAGTTCTCATCTATAATATCTGCCGAAACGGGCTTCAACGGCTCCAACGCCCAATTATATATAGCCGAATATACCTCCATGCGCCGGGCATCAATCATGGGGCAAAACAGCGCATTTTCGGGCAACATCTTACTGAACATGACATGACATACCATCAACTCCAATGTACTGACGGCAATCAATGGCTTGTTCCATCCAAAACAGAGGCCTTTGGCCTCCGACACACCGATACGCAATCCGGTATAAGATCCCGGCCCACAACTGACAGCCACCGCATCAATCGGTATATCTTTAATACGTGCCATATCGACCGCTTCATTTATGAAACCTCCCAATACGGATGCGTGCGAAGGGCCTTCATGATCTTCCTTATTGAAAACTACGACACCATCACAACTTAATGCCACCGAACAAACAGTAGTAGATGTCTCAATATTTAATATTCCGGGCATCTTTTCTTTTTTATTTATACGCAAAGATAAGCAGATTTGTTTATTTTCAGGCAAAACTCTCCGGAAATAATCCGCAACCCGATTTTCTTCAATTTATAAAAGTATTTTTAAAGAAAAACGTAACGAATCAATCGTTTAAAAAAGTAGAAGAAACGTACTTTTTTCGGCAGAAAAGAGTACATTTGCAAAAACAACCACAAAAAAAATGATACAATCTATGACAGGTTTCGGCAAGGCTGAAACCAAATTGCCGGAGAAGAAAATAACCGTAGAAATAAAATCGCTCAACAGCAAACAACTGGATCTTTCCACCCGCATACCCTCCATCTACCGGGAAAGCGAAATGCAAATAAGAACGATGGTGGCCCAACGTCTGGAACGCGGGAAGGTGGATGT
>DVNA01000091.1 GCA_018714665.1 Candidatus Gallibacteroides avistercoris
CCACCTTTATGAGCTCTTTCGATAGCACCACAATGCCAAACTGTTAAATACTACGGCAAATAACGATAAGATAACAAACGACGGCCAAAGGTCTATCCAGGTACTTCCTTTTAGGTAAACCATCCGCATCACCTCTACGAAATAGCGAACGGGGTTGAACCGGGTAAACGTTTGGGCCCACTCGGGCATGGAAGAGATCGGGGTAAACAACCCGCTCAATAAAACGAAAATAATCAAAAAGAAGAAAGCTGTCAGTACAGATTGCTGTTGCGTGGAAGAGACGGACGATATGGTTAGACCGAATCCGGTACAAATAATCAAAAAGATTCCGGCAAAAAGATAAATCATCCCGAACCCACCCAACGGATACAAGCCATAAACCAGCCACGCGATGAAAATACTGATGGAAAGAAGGAGATAACCTATTATCCAGAACGGAATCAATTTACTCAGGACAAATATGCTTTTGGAAACGGGTGTAACGTTTATCTGCTCTATGGTTCCTATCTCTTTTTCTCTTACGATATTCAACGCCGAGACAAACCCGACTACAATAGCCAGCAAAAAGGCAATAATACCGGGAACCATATAGCTTTTATAACTGAAATAAGGATTAAAATAGTGGATGACCCGGACGCCGGTATCGACATTCTCGCCCGCCAGAATAGTCGATAAATAGGAACTGCCTAATCCGCCCTTGGTACCGTTTACGGCATTTGCGGCAATCAATACGTCCGACGGATGGCCCGTCCCCAGCTGCCGAGTAAAATCAACAGGGAACTCCAAAATAAGGTCCGACACATTGGCCTCGACCGAGGCTAGCGCCTCTTGATAAGAGGGATACATACCCATCAAGTTGAAATATCCGGAAGAGACAATCTTTTCTGTCAACTGACGGGTAAGTTGCGTGCGATCGTGGTCCACTACGGCCAGGTTGATATTCTTCATCTCGAAATTGGCAGCAAAAGGCAATATCAACAGCTGCAATACCGGGACAATGAATATCAACTTAGGGATGAAACGATCCCGTACGATTTGCTTAAACTCTTTTTCCAACAAATACTTCAACATATCTTTTCCTAAATAGAGGCGTTCATGATTCTATCCTGACCTTAAACCGTTTTACGCTCATCACGGTCAACAGGAGAAACATCGCGGCAAGAACGGCTATATCCCAGGCTATCGCTCCGGCACCCAACCCCTTGATCATTACATCACGTACGGCCGAGATGTACCATTTGGCCGGGACCACGTTTGACAGCCATTGCAATACAACGGGCATATTTTCAATCGGGAATACCATCCCGCTCAACAGCACAACCGGCAACATCAACATGATAGCACTGGTCAGCATCGCAGCCTGCTGCGTATCGGTTATCGTCGAAATCAACAGCCCCAACGCCAGGGAGACCAGCGAATAGAGAACCGATATGGATATCAACAGCACAACGCTGCCGTTGATGGGCACTTGCAACAGAAAATGGGAAAGCAACAGGATGGTGACCACATTGATAAAACTCAGCAACAGATAGGGTACCATCTTGGCAATCACGATGAAAAAGGGTTTCATCGGCGATACCAACAGCACTTCCATCGTGCCGATCTCCTTTTCCCGGACAATGCTGACGGAGGTCATCAAGGCGCAAATCAACAGCAAAATCAGCCCCATCACACCGGGAACAAAATTATAGGCCCCCTTCATCAACGGATTATACAACAGATGAACAACGGGAACAATACCGGAAACCGATACATTCAGCACCTGAGCATCCTGCAACTCCGACCGGATTACCGAAGCGGCATATACCGCCAACTGCTGAGCTTCGTTGGGGTCTGTGGCATCGGTTTGTATCTGGATGCTCTCTTCCGGAGTACCGGTATATTGGGCGGGGAAAACTACTACCAGTTTAACCTTGCCCTTCCGGAACAGGTCGTGAGCCTCTTGCTGACTACCTACCATTTTATACAGCGAGAAATAGTCGTTCGCGCCCAACCGCTCGGTTATACGCCGGGTCAAAGGGGTCTGCGCCTGGTCGAAAACAGCCATATCCACTTGCTGAATCTCCGTTGTGATGGCATACCCGAACAGGATAATCAACAGCACGGGCATAAGCAACAGAATCATCATCGTCCGTTTGTCCCGGAAAATGTGGTAAAACTCTTTGCGTACAAACGATAAAAGTTGCGTCATACATTAATCTCCTCTTTTGGCCTGACGGGCCAACGCATAAAAAACATCTCCCATGGAATCGGTTTGAAAAGCCGATTTCAGATTTGAAGGGGTATCCAACGCCTCTATCCTCCCATCGACCATGATGGATACCCGGTTGCAATATTCCGCCTCATCCATATAATGGGTGGTCACAAAAACGGTTATGCCTTTGCGGGAAGCTTCGTAAATCAACTCCCAGAAACGGCGTCGGGTTACGGGATCGACCCCTCCGGTAGGTTCGTCCAGAAAGACGATTTTCGGATCATGGAGAATAGCCACCGAGAAGGCCAATTTCTGTTTCCACCCCAAAGGCAAGGAACCGACAAAGACATTCCGTTTATCTTCCAGATCCAATACGGTCAACAGCTCCCCGGTCTTGTCTTTTATTTGCCGGTCGGACAAACCGTATATACCACCGAAAAGCCGGATATTCTCCCACACCTTCAAGTCGTCGTAAAGCGAAAACTTCTGGCTCATGTATCCGATATGCCTCTTTATCTTTTCCGCGTCCCGATAAACGTCGTATCCAGCCACGCTGGCTTGGCCGCAGGTGGGGGTGGATAACCCGCAGAGCATCCGCATGGCCGTGGTCTTACCCGCCCCGTTGGCTCCCAGGAAACCGAAAATCTCTCCGCTCCTCACCTCAAAGCTGATGCGATCTACCGCCGTAAAAGCGCCGAAACGCTTAGTCAACCCTTTTGCCTCTATTACATTCATTTTACATGATCTCCCAATAACGCCATAAAACTGTCTTCTATACCGGGAAGAGCCGTATCGACCTCTATGTCTATGTGTCCCTTCGCCCGCAGATAATCGTACAAAATACTCTTTTCTACCTCCTGCTTCAATGCCAGGTGATGGGTATCACCAAATGCGTAACAGGAGTATGCCAACGGCCAAGCCCGCAAATCGGCCAATAACCGATGCATATCGCCGGATTTTACCTTCCACAACGGCCGGGGAAAAGAGGAAGATATATTTGCCGGGGTATCTACCGACAGAAGAGCTCCGTTTTGAATCAATGCGATACGGTCGCAACGGGAGGCCTCATCCATATAAGGAGTAGAGACGAACAGGGTTATCCCCTGCTTTTTAAGATTTCCCAGCATATTCCAGAGTTCATTTCTCGACACGGGATCAACGCCCGTTGTCGGCTCGTCCAGAAAGAGGACGGATGGCCGGTGTATCAACGCGCAACAAAGTGCCAGCTTTTGCTTCATCCCGCCCGACAATTTTCCGGCACGGCGTCTTTTGAATGGCTCTATCTGTATGTAAATATCTTTTATCAAATCGTAATTTTCGGCCACCGTAGTATGGAATACGGTAGCAAAGAAATTCAGGTTCTCTTCTACCGACAAATCCTGATAAAGGGAGAACCGGCCGGGCATATAACCTATCTTGTTACGTATAATTTTATAATCACGCACCGTATCATACCCGCACACCGAGGCGGTTCCCGCATCGGGGATGAGCAAGGTGGTCAGGATGCGAAAGATGGTGGTCTTCCCCGCCCCGTCCGGACCGATCAACCCAAAAAGTTCGCCGGGAGAGACCGAAAGATCAACCTCCTTGACCGCCTCTACCGGGCCGTAACTTTTCCGAATATGTGTCAGGCGTATGTCGTTCATTGCTCTTCGGTTAAAAAACTGGCTTCGCCATACTGGCCTATCTTCAAATATCCGTCGTTCTGGACGGCTATCTTGACGGCATACACCGAATTGGCCCGTTCGTCGCGCGTCTGAATTCCCTTGGGGGTAAACTCTGCCTTGTCTGAAATCCAGGAGACGATACCGGGATATTCTCGTTGCCCGTCCTCCTGGTAATCGGCATACACCTTTACCGGTTGTCCCAGCTTCAACTGAGACAGTTGCGATGCCGTAATATAGGCCCGCAGATACAAAACGCTGATGTCGGCCATAGAAAAGAGAGGCTTCCCGGGAGCAGTAACCTCGCCGGCCTGGGCGTATTTGACCAACACAACCCCCGACTGCGGGGCCACAATGCGGCTTTTGGACAACTGGTCGTCTATCTGCATCACCTGGTATTGAAGATTCTCGACCTCGGCCGTTGCCCCTTCATCGGTTTTATTCAACGTCGAACGCTGGGCAGACAACTCTTTCTCCAATACGGCAATCTGATGGGCCCAATCATCCACCTGCTTCTGATTGCCCGCACCGGCCTTTACCAGATTCTCCATACGGCGCAGCTCTGTCCGGGCAACGGTAATCTGTTGCTCGATGACGGCAATCTGTTTGCGAATATCCGGACGACGAATATCGACCGAACGCAGACCGGCCAACAATTGCCTTTTTTTCAAATAGAGCTGTGTAGTGTCTATATATCCATAAACCTGGCCCGCGGTGAGGTGATCGCCCTCTTCCAAATCCAATACTTGAATTTTTCCTTGCGATTCGGAAGAGACCAATACCTCCGTCGCCTCAAAGACTCCGGCCGCATCTTTTTGAAGGCCTTTGTCCGCGCAGGACAAAAACGATACAGCCACAAACAACACAAAACAAAATCCGATTCTCATTGTATCAATTATTGGTTATATACATATAGTTATAAATAGCCATCTGTTGTTGTACGCGATGAACGACGGCCTCTTGCCGGGAGATATTTTCGGCATTTATCTCCCGTACCACATCGGAGGCGGATGCTACCCCTTCGGCATACCGGGCTTCTGTCGCCTTTTTTATATTCGTCCGCAAACGGACAATCTCGTCATCGGCTTTCATCAACTCGGTCAGTTTACGTATCTGCTCGTTTTCCTGAATCTGTTGCAAACGGGTATTAAACAGGAATGTCTCCCGCTCGATGTCCAACTGTTTCAAATCGTTGTCTATCAACCTCCGGTTGTTTTTTATCGTATAGAAATTTCCGATGTTCCAAGACATTCGCACGCCGGCTACATAAAATCCTTTAAAGTCGTTGTCCAACATATTCAATCCAGGACGTCCGTAACCTCCTTGCAGAAAAGCACTGACAGAAGGGCGTATGCCTATGTCCAACATCCTACCCCGGAGAGACAACGCTCTCTCTTGTGCGGATATGGCCTGTAATTCAGGCCGATTGATCTCTTGCGAAAGCGATGTCGGCACGGGTGGTTCTTCCATTTCAGCCTGCTTTACCAGAGCGTTTCCGGTAAGGGCTTCCAGCATATTCAGATAGGCCTTGCGCACGGCTTTCAACTCGATCTCTTTCTGCCGGGCATTCAACAAGGAGACCTCCAACTCCTCCTTATCAGATACATTGGCCATACCGTTAGCCATCATCGCCTCTACCCGGTCTATGTTGATCTGAAACTCTTGCTGCAACAAAGCGTTTTGTGCAATCAGCTCCTTATACAACAGACAACCGAAATAAAGATTATTGACCCGTTCGCGCAACGTATATAATTGGCTCTCCAACTCTTTTCTATCGGCGTCGGCACGGACAGCGGCCTGCTTTCTGGACAAACGTACCTGCCCTCCATCCCAGATGGATTGGTTGATCTCTGCGGCTACTTTGTATTGGTCCTTACTCATTTCCGGTATTTCCAGCCCCGGGACAAGCGCAGAAAGATTCTCCAACGGCAACGTCGTAACGTCACTCTGGTAAGTGGCACTGGCACTGACCTTCACCTGCGGCAGCCACCCTTTGGCAGCATTGGAAAGCGTATATTGCTCGGTTTGTTCTATCAACCGAAAACGCTCAATCTGTGGATAGTTATCTCGTGCCCATTCATAACATTGATCTATCGTAACCCGGTCCTGGGCCGACAACGAAACGGTGCCCAAAAGGAAAAACAATCCCATAAAAATTCTCGTTTTCATCTTATGCTACTTTTGTGGATGGAGAAAGGATTTCATAATCTCTACAATGTATCTCTTTCGCTCCTGAGTAAATCGGTCAAATGCCTCTTTGTTGCCTTTAAAAAAAAGATCTGTCAGGGGAGTCTCTACTAAAAATGGGAAGATAGCCAACCCCAAGAAAGTAGATACTACAAAAACAATAGGCATCTTACGAATTCTGCCCTCTTTCATGTTTGTCTCTACCAACTCCTGCAATTTCAACACGGGTTTTATTTTTTGCGGATTTTTAAGAAGCACCCGGTACAGATGATCCGGATCTCTGTTCAACTCGCCAATGATAAATGCCGGAAATCCCGGAAACGTTTTTATCGTATCGATGTACAAACTCACAATCTTTTCAAGTTTGTCCCAAAACGAACCCTCTTCTTCTATAATGGATCCGATATTGGGCAAAAGATAGTTCATCAACTGTTCAAAGACCGATTCAAACAACCGCTCTTTGGTTCGAAAATAGTAATTCAACGTCGTACGGCCAATACCTGCTTCTATAGCAATATCACCCATCGATGCAGCGACATACCCTTTTTTTATAAAAACTCGCCGGGCTGCATCTATGATGCTGTTTTCCATCTCTGTCATCGTTTGCTTATCGTCCATGGTTGTATATCTTTTTAGTCTGTCATATATGTCTGACACTATCGTCAGCAAAAATACATATTTATTTTTTATATCATATGCATCTCTCATATATTAAACCTTATTTAACAATAAAAATCTTATAAAATTGCACAATAAGATAAACAATCGTAATAAATATTGGGCACAGGCAAAGAGCATCACAGTTGTACGACATTAATTATCAATATCATAATTCACAAAACAAGTTCTAACCAGACAAAGTATATCGACATACAAAACTTTGTTGAATCGGTTTTCTCTTATAAAAATTTCGATACCTTTGACAATCAAAAGGAACAGATATGAATATTTCTATTCTTCTTGAATATCTGAACAAATATGATGGATCTCTTTCTATCAATCATCTATTTTTATTAAAACCAGATTCTTTCTTAAACTTTAAAAAATTAACTGCTTATGTGTGGAATCGTTGGATATATAGGATACCGTAAAGCCCAAGAAGTTTTGCTGCAAGGTCTTCACCGGCTGGAATACCGCGGATACGACAGTGCCGGGATAGCCGTGATCAAAGAAGATGGCACATTGAACATATACAAAGCCAAAGGGAAAGTTTCCAATCTGGAAACGATCA
>DVNA01000092.1 GCA_018714665.1 Candidatus Gallibacteroides avistercoris
AATAAATTATACGTCTATTTCTTACGAAAACTCCTGCTCTAATTTGTTATTCCCTGTATCAACCGATCTACCCGTTGTAAAAGACAAAATTTTATACGTTTTCAATATCTCGTGTTCTCAATACAAGGTATTGGTATAGTCGATTATATTCAAAAACAAAATGGAATCAAACAAATTACATTCAGGTCTGACAGACGCACAAGTAAAAGAAAACAGACAAAAATACGGAACAAACATATTGACTCCTCCCGAACGGGACTCGTTGTGGAAAATCTTTCTCGGAAATTTCAAGGACCCGGTTATTCGTATTCTGCTAATGGCCGTTGTCATATCAGCAGGTATCAGCGTTGCCATCTATTTTACAGAAGGGATTTTCGAAATAGCCGAAACCATCGGCATAGCCATCGCCATCGTCCTGGCCACAGGGGTATCTACCTGGTTCGTAAACGATGCCAACAAGAAATTCGACCTGTTGAACCAAGTGAACGACGACACGCTGGTTCGGGTTATCCGCAACGGAGGTATTACCGAAGTTCCTAAAAAAGAGATTGTAGTAGGAGACATCGTGTTATTGGAACAGGGCGAGGAGGTACCGGCAGATGGTATCCTCTTGGAGGCGGTATCGTTGGAAATAAACGAATCGTCTCTGACCGGTGAACCGGTTACCGGAAAGACAACCGTCGAAGAGGATTTCGATGCGGCAGCTACCTATCCGTCAAACGTCGTACTGCGCGGTACAACCGTCATAGACGGACACGGGACAATGGAAGTAACCACCGTGGGAGACGCTACCGAATTTGGGAAGGTGGCTCGCGAAGCTACTGTAAAAAGCGAGGAAGAGACTCCCCTGAACAAACAGCTAAAAGTACTGGCCAAGTTCATCGGGGTCATCGGATTCGGTATTGCCGGCATCACTTTCTGCATTTTGTTTATTAAAGGGTTGTACTACAACCCCCATTTCCCGGCTCCTACATTAGGACAGTTCGGGTTGGTATCTTCGGTCGTTTTGGCCGTTTTCATCGCTTTGGCAAATATCTGGACTCCCGTCTTGCGAGACCTGTTCTTCTTGTTGAAAAAGCCGGTTCCCCGATGGTTGTACTCCCGGGGAAAGAGATATTGCTCCTTATACGCTGTCGTAGTTCTAGCCGTTTTATTCGCCATCGGATACGCCTGCGGCGTGAAATTCTGGGAAAAAGAGGCGTGGATTTCCTTAGAAGCGGGGAAATCGGTTCTCAACGCCTTTATGGCTGCGGTAACGTTAATTGTAGTGGCCATCCCCGAAGGCCTCCCCATGAGCGTAACGCTGAGCCTTGCCCTAAGCATGAGGAAGATGCTCAAAGCCAACAACCTGGTTCGCAAGATGCACGCCTGCGAAACAATGGGTGCCGCTACGGTGATCTGTACGGACAAAACCGGTACTCTTACCCAGAACCGGATGTCGGTATATGAGACCGACTTTTTCGGACTGCCGGGACAAAAACTGGCAAACGATACCCTTTCTCAAATCATTACCGAATCTATTGCCTGCAATACAACCGCCTTTCTCGAAACCACAGCCGAAGGAGAGATAAAGACTCTGGGTAACCCTACCGAAGCGGCCTTGTTGCTCTGGCTGCAAAAAGAGGGAATCGATTATCTTCCCGTCCGCGAGAAGGGCACAGTCATAGACCAGCTTACCTTCTCTACCGAACGCAAATATATGGCAACGTTGGTCTATTCTCCCGCCTTAGGGAAAAAAGTATTATACGTCAAAGGGGCTCCGGAGATTGTATTGGCCAACAGCTCCGCAGTAGATGCTGCCAACGGACGGGTTGCTGTACCGGACAAACGCAGCGAAATAGAAACCCAATTGCTGAATTATCAGAATCAGGCCATGCGCACCTTAGGCTTTGCCTATGAAATTGTAGAAGACGACATGCCTCGTTTCGAGAACGAAAAATTGGTCAATACACACCTTGTTTTCATCGGTATTGCGGCCATCTCCGATCCTGTCCGTCCCGATGTACCTGCTGCCATAGAGAGATGCTTGAATGCCGGAATACAGGTAAAAATCGTTACCGGCGACACCCCCGGAACGGCCAAAGAAATCGGACGACAAATCGGACTGTGGAAAGCGGAAGATACGGATATAAACCACATTACCGGAACGGAATTTGCCGCATTGAGCGACGAAGAGGCTTACGACCGGGTAGAACACCTGAAAATTATGTCGCGCGCACGTCCTACCGACAAACAACGGTTGGTACAGTTACTGCAAAAACACGGAGAGGTAGTGGCAGTTACCGGAGACGGGACGAACGATGCTCCCGCCCTGAATTTTGCCCATGTGGGACTGTCGATGGGTACCGGAACCTCGGTGGCGAAAGAGGCAAGCGACATCACCCTGTTGGACGACTCTTTCAACAGCATAGCCTCGGCCGTTTTGTGGGGCCGTTCGGTATTTTTAAATATCCAACGGTTCATCCTGTTCCAATTGACCATCAACGTCGTTGCCTTGATTATCGTCATGATTGGTTCTATTTTAGGTTCGGAGTCGCCCATAACCGTAACCCAAATGTTATGGGTAAACCTGATTATGGATACTTTTGCCGCCGGAGCCCTGGCTTCGCTCCCGCCCGACGAAAAGGTGATGAAACAGAAACCCCGCGATACCAACGACTTTATCATCGTACCGCAAATGCGCCGGTTGATTCTGGGCACGGGATTGGCTTTTATCGTCGTCCTGTCGGGACTTTTATTCTATCTCGCCCATTTTACGGGTGGAATTGCCGACACCAGCGAAAGCGTAAAGAACCTAACCCTGTTTTTTACCTTTTTCGTCCTGTTGCAGTTCTGGAATATGTTTAATGCCAAAACCTACGGAACCGACGATTCGGCGTTCAAAGGGTTAAAGAAAAGCGAAGGATTCGTATTGGTCTCCCTTGCCATCTTATTAGGCCAGTTTATCGTGGTAACGTTCGGCGGGACGGTTTTCAGAACTATTCCTCTCTCGGGCGAAGAATGGGTGGGCATCATCCTGTCCAGTTCGTTGGTATTGTGGATCGGCGAGATAGTACGTCTCTTTAAACGTATCCGTAACAAAACCCGAAAAAAACGGACCATATAAAACGTATGAGAGAGTGTGTGCAAACAAAAAAGGGAATCCGTCGGATTCCCTTTTTTATATACCGAATGACCATTATTCAAATTTATTATAGAGGACAACCGGTCGCTGGCTGCGTACGCTCATTGAGGGGAACCAGATGTCTTCGGGCGTCAAGCCGCACTTTTCAATGGCTTCCACACAATACTCCAACCGACCGAAGTCTGCATCAACGTTGTTCGTACCGAACGTAAATTTAATTCCGCGCTCCTTGGCCTTGCGTATGATATCGAGACTCGGGATGCGGTAACGGGCATTGATTTCCAACGCAATGTTGTACTTTTGCAATACATCAAGTACCCGATCTACCCGTTTGTCCGTCCAATATTTATCGTAATCGGAATTCATGTCATCGGGCACATAGGTAGGATTGGCAAAAATATCGGCCGGCTCGTTGGTCAATATCTTTACCGTCTGGTCAACCAAATGATCCATATACTGTTCTTTGGTTATCCCGTCGTAATGTACCTCTTCTGCCCGATAAATGCGTGAATTGCGACCTTTGTGGTCTATGATGGTCATGGCATCGGTAAAGAGATAATCGAATATACCGAGCGCTTTCTGCGAGAAATCGCGCGTCCACTTGCGACCTTCGCCCTGAACACCGCACAGGAAGGGAAGGTTCTTCACCTCGTCAAAATATTCATATACCTCCTTGTCATTAGAGAGCATACGCCCTACGCCTCCTTCCCCCGCATTGGGAGCTACACCATAATTGATACCATAGTTCATCGACATGGCATGGGCCATCTCTTTGGTCAAATTGCCTTTCAGGTGTACGTGGTAGTCAATCACCGGGAAATTCTGCTGCTGCAACTTGATAATCGCATCGTTCTGTTCTTCAATGGGTGTCGACGCTTCGGGATTAACGGTCTCTGCTGCCAACGGCACCACGGTTATGCTATCCAACACGACTGTTCCCTTTTGTGCGGTTACGGCGAAAGTCCCGCTCGATAACAACCGGTTGCGGTAGTTATCGGTACGATAGGGATTTTCCGGTTCGGTATAGTTGACAACCTCTACCCCGTTTACCGTTACCGTAATATTCTTCCCCTTTACGGATATCTGTACCGGGAACCATTTTCCCTGCGTAACAATGTCGTTCCGTTCTACGGAGAGTCCCTTCTCGGAAGATCCGGTACTTTTGCGGGATATGCTCACAATATCGCCATCTTCTGCCAACGAACGGTAAAGGTTGCGAACAGCATCCAAACTCCCTGTTTTTTTGGTTCCGTCTATCGCTCCGTTGTGCAGAACCACTTCATAGCCTTTTCCCTCTTGATCGGTATGGAAGGCGACAGTTGCATAGGCATCCGGCGTGGTCAAAACGGATGCTTTCCACTCAAAGTTGGAAAACCCCTCTTCTGATCCTTTTCCGTCATACAGGTATTTCTGCCCTTCTGAAACGAGTAGTTTACCTCCTTTCAATTCCGTTTTCTTTCCCGAGAGGGCGTCTGTCCAGTTGTCCATTTGAAGCTCTTTGCCCTCGTAAGAGCATGATGTCCCCCACAAGAGAAGCAAAGAGATCATTGCGAAATTTTTCATTGAAGATCGTGTTTTATTTGAACGTTTATGATTTTTTGTGTAAATGTATAAAATCCAAGTATAAAAAGAAAAAAATAACGGCTATTTCCCGTTGGAGGTGTGCTGCAACTCCTCTTTCAAAAAACGGGTGGTATGGGTCAGCGGCATACGACATACCTCTTCGGGGGTACCGGTAACCAGTATGTTTCCGCCTTCGCGTCCACC
>DVNA01000093.1 GCA_018714665.1 Candidatus Gallibacteroides avistercoris
CTGGTAGATGGTGCTCCCGGTACCCGCACCGATTATTCGTATAAATTGTCCAAGACGCTGTTTAATGACCGGGTCAGGGTAGTGGTAGGCGGAAGTTTCAGAAGCGACATAGACCCATCCATGAACATGAAAGAGAACCTGGTTGATGACATTTCGTTGGAATATATGCTCAACCGGCGGGATAATATGTTCTTGAAAGTTTTCAGGCATACCGGCTATGAAAGTATTTTGGAGGGAGAAATCGTACAAACCGGATTCGGTTTTGTGGTGCGGAAGAAATTGTTGCATCTCCGGAATCTTTTTGTCCCGGCTAAAAAAACAGAGGAGAAGTTGAAAAATGAATAACCGTTACCTGTATATTTTGTTGGCCTCGATGTTCGGATTGATTTGGAGCAGTTCCTGTTCTACTACCAAATTGATTCCGGAGGGTGAGGTACTATATACCGGAGTGAAAAAAATAACGATTGTCTCGGACAGTGCTGCGGGCAAAATCCCCGGCGATGTAGAAAGTGCCATTAAAGAACCGCTGTCGGTTGCCCCCAATAATCCGTTGTTCAGTCCGTATGTCCGAACCCCTTTCCCCATCGGGCTGTGGGCTTATAATACCTTTAAAACCGACAAGACAAAAGGGTTCAAACATTGGATGTTTGCCAAGTTTGCCAAAGAGCCGGTTTTGATTTCGAAAGTTCAACCCGATATCCGGGTAAAAGCCGTTGAGAATATCCTCAACAACTACGGATATTTCGGCAGCCAGGCTTCGTATGAGTTGTTGCCTGACAAACGCAACCCCAAAAAGGCGCGTGTCAATTATACGGTAAACGTCGCCCCGCCGGTTCGTTACGGGGAGATTGAATACCGCTTCCCGGAAACGCCGTTGGGAACGTTGATAGACAGTACCCGATACTCCTCGCTGTTGCAGACCGGGAAACAGTACAATGCCGATACGCTGGCCATGGAACGCTCCCGCATTGCCAGCCTTGCACGCGGGCGAGGTTATTACTTTTTCCGCCCCGAATATGTCGAGTATCTGGCAGACTCTACCTTGCATCCGCGCCAGATAGCTCTGCGTTTGGTGCCTCAGAAAGGAATTCCCGAGGTAGCTCTTCGCAAATATTTTGTAGGGAATATCCAGGTCGTGCTGCAACCCGTTGTCTCCACCTCGCAACCTTTCGACACGATACAGGCCGGCGAGTTTACCATCTTGACACACCAACCGTTGAAAGTACGCAAATCGGTATTGCGACGGAGCATTGAGATGCGCCGGGGCGATCTGTTCGATGCCACTGCTCCGGAAAAGAGTTTGTCCAACCTGAACAAGCTCGACATATTCCGGTATGTCAATATGGATGTAACGCCGATTGACTCTATCGGTAACAGCGATTCGTTGAACGTATCCATTCAGGCTCAGTTCGATACGCCCTTGGAGGCGGAATTTGAGGTGGATGTATCTTCCAAGTCGAATAACTTCATCGGCCCGGGGGTTATTTTCGGTCTCAACCGGAAAAATGTGTTTGGTGGCGGGGAGAAACTTTCTGTCCGGCTGAATGGGGCGTATGAGTGGCAGACCGGAAAACAGCCGGCCGGGAGCAAATCTTCGTTGTTGAACTCCTATGAGTTTGGGTTGAACAGCACACTGGCTATTCCCCGGTTGCTGGCGCCGCGGGTTATTACCCGGCGTAACCGCTATCCGGCGCGGACTTCGTTCCAGCTGGGGGCCGATTTGATGAATCGTCCCAAATATTTCAGGATGTTGTCGTTCAGCGGTTCGGCATTTTTTGATTTTCAGACTTCGCCTACCCGTTACCATACTTTGACGCCTTTTAAACTGGTGTATAACAATTTGTTGAACTCTTCTGCCGAGTTCAATCAAACGTTGGAGGAGAATCCGGCCCTGGCTCTCAGTTTTCGTAATCAGTTTATCCCCTCCATGAGCTATTCCTATACGATCGATAAAACATATGGACCCAATAATGGGAAGCGGCTTTTTTGGCAAAACAGTATAACCGAGGCGGGCAATATCCTTTCGGTCGTTACGCATTGTTTGGGTCAGCGGGGTGCCGATAAGAAGTTGTTTGGCAGCACATTCTCTCAGTTTATCAAGGCCGTCAGCGAGTTCAAATATTATAAGAAGACCCGGAAAAACGATTGGATTGCTTCCCGTATCTTGGTCGGTATCGAACACGCTTACGGAAACTCTTCGGTAGTACCGTATAGTGAGCAGTTTTATATCGGTGGAGCCAACAGCATCCGGGCTTTTACCATCCGTTCGCTCGGGCCGGGCAGTTACAAGCCCTCGGCCGATAATGCCAATGCATTTCTGGACCAAACCGGTACCTTTAAACTGGAATTGAACACCGAATGGCGGTTCAACATTTACAACCGTTTGAACGGGGCCCTGTTTGTCGATGCCGGTAATATCTGGTTGTTGAAAAAAGATCCGATGCGTCCCGGGGGAGAATTGACCATGAAGAATTTTTTTGAAGAGATTGCCGTGGGTACGGGGTTCGGATTCCGATATGACATCAGCTACCTGGTTCTGCGGGCCGATTTGGGTATTGCCATCCACGCACCTTATAAGACCGATAAAAAAGGATACTATAATATCGAATCCTTCGGAAAGGGTTTAGGTTTTCACCTGGCCATCGGTTATCCGTTCTGATAAGAATATTTTTAGAGAATAGATGGAATTCTATTTGTCGGTTCCGTATTGAGAAACGAAAGTCCAGAATTTAACACTTGTCGCACCTTTTCCCCATAGATCATACTGTTATTTAAAAAGAGACTATTGTATAAAACTGCCTATTGTTTCTTTTTGCTTTATAATTATGCTTTATTTGTTATTATTGCTTTTGTTTTATTGTTTATACTTTCTTTTTGATTTTATTTTAGATGTTTCTATTTGGTTTAAATATTATTATTATTGTGTTATATTTCTACTTTTTATCTTGTTTTAATTACAAAAAGTTAGTATTAGTGATTATGAATAAAAATAATTGACATTTATATATTGGTTTTTATTTATGTCAATTTAATTTTGCATTGTAAAACTTTAAAAAGAGATCGATATGCAAAAGCGTTGGATTATTTTATTCTCGATTTTATTAGTGCTAAGTATTTTGGGCCTGTTTTATTCGGATGTTGAAGGCTCGTTTGTAGAAGAGGATGCAAATTTGAATTATGCGGATATCGCCTGGATGATCACCGCTACGATATTTGTTCTGATGATGACGCCGGGTCTGTCGTTTTTTTATGGAGGGATGGTCCGGGCCAAGAATGTTATTTCTACCATGTTGCAAAGTTTCATTGCTATGGGGGTAATTAGCGTTATCTGGGTGTTTTTTGGGTTTAGTCTGGCTTTTGGTGATGACATAGGGCATTTTATAGGAGACCCGACCACATTTTTTATGTTCAAGAATGTAGGAGCGGCAACCAATGCCTTATTGGCTCCTACTATTCCACTGGCATTGTATGCCCTGTTTCAGATGAAATTTGCCATTATCACACCTTCTCTTATTACGGGGTCTTTTGCCGAAAGAGTCCGATTCTCCGGATATTTGGTCTTTATGATTCTTTTCTGCATATTTGTTTATTGTCCTCTGGCACATTGGACGTGGCATCCGGATGGATTCCTGCGCCAGATGGGGGTCCTGGATTTTGCAGGAGGAATTGTAGTGCATGCCTCTTCCGGAGTTGCAGCTTTGGCAGGGGCTATATTCCTGGGACGTCGCAAAGCGTCCGGAAAACCGGCAAACGTTCCGTTCGTTCTGTTGGGAGCGGCCATGCTTTGGCTCGGCTGGTTCGGGTTCAATGCCGGATCTTCGTTAGCGGCCAATTCGATAGCGGTAAAAGCCTTTTTGAATACCAACACGGCCTCGGCCACCGCCATGATGACATGGGTGTTTTTCGATTGTTTGTTGGGACGTAAGCCTTCGGCCATGGGGGCTGCTATCGGAGCCGTAGTAGGCTTGGTGGCCATTACTCCATCTGCCGGTTACGTAACCGTTGGACAAAGTATCTTCATCGCTTTTGTTACCACGATTATCTGTAACCTTGCCGTTACTTGGAAAAACTCCAAAAATACGTTCGATGACGCCTTGGATGTATTCCCTACCCATGGCGTAGGCGGTATTGTCGGTACCATTTTTACGGGAATATTCGTGTACGAGAGCCAGGATATAACATACTTTCAGAGCTTTGTAAACCATGTGTTGGCCGTGATCATTGTATTTGCCTATACCTTTGTGGTTACCTATGCCTTGTATTGGCTTACCAATAAAATGATTCCGATGCGGGTTTCACCCGAAAGCGAACGTATCGGGCTGGACAGAAGTCAGCACGACGAAGAGTATGGGGTTGAGATCGATCGGGAACTGGCCGAATATTACGATGTTCAAAACGATCGTCAATAACATTTGGATGTACATTCAGATTGCGAATATTTTTGTTACGGCTGTCTTGACGGTGTTGAGGCAGCCGTTTTTTTTGTATGGGGTTTGAAACATTCGGTCGCATAAACTGTTATCAGTAAAGAAAAAACCTTGTAAAGTGAAAGTTTGTAAATTGATTTCCTCTTTTTTGACCGGCGACAGGCTGGTCGATTTGGCAGCCCTGTTCTTGCGGCTGTTCGTAGGTGTGATGATGTTGACGCACGGCATCGAAAAAATCATGCACTTTTCGTCCTTGGAGAGTACTTTCCCTGATCCCATCGGGTTGGGCAGCAAATGGTCGCTTGTGATGATTATTCTTTGCGAGGCCGGATGCTCCACCTTGCTCGTATTGGGGTTGTTTACCCGTTTGGCGGTATTGCCGTTGATCTTTTCGATGACGATTGCCGCCTTTTTTACGTTTCCCGAAGTGAAGATGAGCACGGCCGAGCTGCCCCTCATGTATCTGGGTATCTATGTGGCGATAGGGCTGCTGGGCCCCTGCCGGTATTCGGCCGACCTTTGCCTGAGACGTTTCATTCAGCGAAAGTGCCCCTCCTGTGCTTTGTCAGGCTCAGACAAGCATTGTCAATGAAAAAACAGCGGGAGTGCCGTCGGCACTCCCGCTGGTCGTTATATCGGGATAAGAATGTCGTTTTAACCCAAGAACGCGGGATTAATCTTTTTCCAGATAGGTGTATCCGTACAGGCCGGAGCGGTAATTCGACAAGAATTCCCGTCCCTCTTCGGGGGTAATGATACCGGCCTTCATGGATGTTGTAACCCAGGTTTCTACCGTGCGTACCATCTTTTTGGGGTTGAATTGTACGTAGTCCAGCACCTCGGCCACCGTTTCTCCGTCTATTACCTGATCGATTTCGTAGCGATCTTTGTACACGCTTACGTGTACGGCGTTCGTGTCGCCGAAGAGGTTGTGCAGGTCTCCCAGAATCTCCTGATAGGCTCCTACCAGAAATACGCCGATGTAGTAGGGGTCTTTGTTCAACGTGTGTACCGGCAAGTGGTAGGAGAAGTTGCGGGTCGATACAAAGTTGTCGATTTTTCCGTCCGAGTCGCATGTAATATCCTGCAAGGTCGCCGTGCGGTCCGGTTTCTCGTCGAGGCGCGACAGGGGCATAATGGGAAATATCTGGTCTATGGCCCATGAGTCGGGCAACGACTGGAACAGCGAGAAGTTGCAGAAATATTTATCCGGCAACATCTTTGATATTTTTTTCAGCTCTTCGGGAGCGTGTTTTATTTCAGACGCTATGGCGTGCACTTCGCGCGCAACCGACCAGAACAGACGTTCTACCTGTGCCCGGGTACGCAGGTCGAGCAGCCCCAGGCTGAACAGATCCAAAGCCTCTTCGCGTGTTTGCAGGGCATCGTGCCAGGTCTCTATCAAGCCCGGTTGGTTGGTGTTTTCCCACAGCTTATAGAGGTCGTGTACCAGTTCGTGGTCGTCGGGCGAAATCTCTTCTTCCTCGTCAAAGGCGGGCAAGGTGGTGGTTTCCAGTACCTCGAACACCAGTACGGAGTGGTGTGCCGTCAACGAGCGTCCCGACTCGGTGATGATGTTGGGTTGGGTTATTTTGTTTTTATTGCAGGCATCCACCAGCGTGGAGATGGAGTCGTTTACATACTCCTGTATGGAGTAGTTCATGCTGCTTTCGCTGGACGACGAACGCGTGCCGTCGTAATCTACGCCCAGGCCGCCTCCTATATCGACAAATTCCACGTCGAATCCCATTTTGTGCAGTTGTACGTAAAATTGCGAGGCCTCTCTCAATGCCGTCTTTATACGGCGAATTTTGGTTACTTGGCTACCGATATGGAAGTGTATCAGCCGCAGGCAGTCTCGCATTTTGTTCTTTTCCAGAATGTCGAGAGCTTCCAACAGTTCGCTGGAATTCAGACCGAATTTGCTCACGTCGCCACCCGACTCTTCCCATTTCCCGCTTCCGGAGCTGGCCAGTTTGATGCGTATGCCGATGTTCGGCCTTATTTTCAGCCGTTTGGCGATGGAGGCAATCAGTTTCAGTTCGTTCAGTTTTTCTACCACCAGGAAGATACGTCGTCCCATCTTTTGGGCCAATAGAGCCAGTTCGATGTAATTCTCGTCTTTGTATCCGTTGCAGATAATCAGCGAGTTCTCATCGATGTTGATGGCCAACACAGCGTGCAGTTCCGGCTTGGAACCGGCTTCGAGCCCGATGTTGTATTTCTTCCCGTGGCTGACAATCTCTTCCACCACGGGGCGCATCTGGTTCACCTTAATAGGATAGATAATAAAATTCTTGGCCGTATAGCCGTACTCGTTGGCGGCCCGTTGAAAACAGTTTGATATTTTTTCGATACGGTTATCCAGAATGTCGGGAAAACGCAGCAATACAGGGGCCGGTACATCCCTGACCTGCAATTCGTCCATCAACTCTTTCAAATCAACCGGGGCATAATCTTCTCGCGGAGTAACCGAAACATGACCCTTTTCGTTGATACTGAAATACTTTAAGCCCCAACCGTTGATGTTGTACAGTTCGGCCGAATCGTCAATGCGCCATCTTCTCATTGTAAATTACATCTCAATAGGTTACAGTTAATTGTTGAAAAACAAATTCGCTTACCGTTTTGCGGAGGATTTGAAACGACAAAAATAGCGATAAAAAAGCAGATTATATCTATATTCCCGGTAAAATATTTATCTGTGTTCGCTCTACCGAGAAACGTTGCAGTAGTATGAATTGGAAACTCCGTATGGCAAAATACCCTTTTCGGGAGACCGATCGGATTAAATTAACATTTATATGGATAAAAACGGTCTCGGCCATGTAATTGAATTCGTCCGAAATGATTATCTTTGCAAAGTTTTATTTATTAACTTGATAATACATAAAAAAATGGTTAGTTACAAAGATTTAGGCCTTGTGAATACCAAAGAAATGTTTGCAAAGGCTATCAAGGGCGGATATGCCATCCCGGCTTTCAACTTCAATAACATGGAACAGTTACAAGCAATCATCCAGGCTTGTGCAGAAACCAAATCACCGGTTATCCTTCAAGTATCGAAAGGTGCTCGTCAATATGCCAACCAGACACTGTTGCGTTACATGGCAGAAGGTGCTGTTGAATATGCCAAAGAATTGGGTTGGGAACACCCGCAAATCGTGCTCCATCTCGATCACGGCGATTCTTTCGAACTTTGCAAGTCATGTGTTGACATGGGCTTCTCTTCTGTAATGATCGACGGTTCACACCTGCCTTACGACGAAAACGTGGCCTTGACCAAGAAAGTGGTTGAATATGCTCACCAGTTTGATGTAACGGTTGAAGGCGAACTTGGTGTATTGGCCGGAGTAGAAGATGAAGTAAGTGCAGAACATCACACTTATACCAAACCAGAAGAAGTGGTTGACTTTGTAACGAAAACAGGTGTTGACAGCTTGGCCATCTCTATCGGAACCTCTCACGGGGCAAACAAATTCAAACCCGAACAATGTACCCGCAACGCAGACGGTATATTAGTTCCACCTCCTTTACGTTTTGATGTATTGGAAGCGATAGAAAAAGAACTTCCGGGCTTCCCCATCGTATTGCACGGTTCATCTTCCGTACCTCAGGAAGAAGTGGCTACTATCAACAAATACGGAGGAGCTTTGAAAGATGCCATCGGTATCCCCGAAGAAGAGTTGCGTAAAGCCGCAGCATCAGCTGTTTGCAAAATCAATATCGACTCAGACAGCCGTTTGGCCATGACCGCTGCTATCCGCGAAGTATTTGCTTTGAAACCGGCAGAATTCGACCCGCGTAAATACCTCGGTCCTGCCCGCGAAAATATGAAGAAACTTTATAAACATAAAATTATAGACGTTCTTGGCAGCGAAGGCAAAGCCGAATAATTTACCGTCATTTTATCTGAAATGATTGGCAAGGGGCTACCGAAATCCGGTAGCCCTTTTATTTTCAGAGGTGGGGAGTGGCTCGAAATGGAGTGGCAAAAGAGTGGTTGGCCTCTCTTTCCCGAACAATCAGTATTCTGGTAGATAAACCGGTTGGCCCGTTGTTTGAATTGCGGCAAATAAAAAACCCTCTCCCGGTAAAAGGAGAGGGGTTGGAAGGTATAATGGACAATCGTTTTTTTCCCTTATACGATTCCGGGCAACGTCAACTGAAACAGCCTATTTTTTTAGTTGGTAGTTGATGTTGCAGAAATAGGTTTCGCAGGTATAACCTTCATAGAAGTAGTTGCCATTTTCCTGGTAATCGTAATGGAATGCCTGAGGCATGATGGATGTTATACAGACCGGAGCTGCCGTTGCGGACATCTTGCCGATTTCCTGACCGTCAAAATAGTAGGTTACGTAATTACCGTCAGAAACCATTTTTACCGTGTGCCATCCAGTGTTTACGGCAATACCTTCTGCAACGGTCCATCCGTCATCGCCCCATGTACGGACAACAGCGTGGTCCATGGTAGATTGGTAGGTGCCGTTTGCATCTTCCGTTACATTGGTAATGCCGAGCATCGGATATACGGCTTCGCCGGTAGAAGCATTTTTTGAAGAGGTCCACAATTCAGAACGGAACGGTTTGGTGCTGGCAATCATAGCAGCGTCTACCCAGATTTCACCTGAAACTTCCCATTGTGTCAGATTTTGAGGATTGAAGATATTGAAATGGCGTCCCTGCGTATTGTAGAAATGACCTTGTTGTCCGTTCGGGCGGTTGGCCTGGCTGGTACGGCTGTCTAATGTGTAGTGCAGAACGTTTTCTTTCCCTTCAAAGTTGCCTAGGAATTCTACGGCCGACGGCTGGTAGCGGTCTGCCTGGGTAAAGGCATTCTGAGCATTGGCCAGATTCCCTTTCAGGAAGTCGTTGATGCAGAAATAGATGGAGGTATAGTCCCATGTTGCAGGGATACCGTATGTTACCCGCATATAGGGGTTTTCTTGGTCGGTATAAGCATTGTCGCTGAGGATACTATAAACGCTCTGTTTCAGTGCTAACGGCCAGCTTTCCTGGTACTTGGTTGTACCATCCATACCTGCTGTACCTGCGACAACAATACATTGTACAGCTCTTCCCCAGAATGTATTGCCAATAATGGTATTATCGGTTGCTTGCAGTGTTGCGTCCCATTTATCGGTACTGAACGGATTCATGTTATTGAAGGTACATCCTTTGATAACTACCCCTTCCGAGGTATTCAGGTACAAACCTTTCCAATAGCCGTTGAACTGGCAGTTTTCTACTGTTAGATTTTTAGCACTTGGATAACTTACAATAGCTTCGCTTCGAGAGCTTGTCCCTTTGTAGGTAAGGCTGATATTCTGTAACGTAACATCGGCTCCTTGTACTTCGATGGCCTGACGGTTTTCAGTACCTGCCCATTCGGAGGCCAGGTTGCGGATTGTTGCTCCTTGTGCAGCGTGCAGTTTGCCGGTGAATACCGAGTTGTCAGAACCGTCCAGGATAACTCCTGCGGGGATGATCAGCTCTTCTGCACAAGTGGCACCGCTCACCAAGACAACCTCGTTCGGTTGAGCCGCATTTAACGCATCTTGTACGCTGTTGTAGCCCACACCGGTAGTCTGGTTGTATATAACCGAACTCAGGTCGTTTACGTAGAATGAGTTACTTCCGCTGAATATTTTTACTTTTTGGGTGTCGTCGCCGAAGGTATTGTTTGCCAAAATGTTGTTTACATAGCTCTTTTCATCGGCAGAGAGTCCATCTACATCGGTTGCTCCGGAGAGGGCGGTTACAGCCACGCTGCCTTCAAACACGTTGTCCTCGATTTTGTAGGTTCCCATCTTAGCCGTTGACGAAACTTTGGGATCGATGGTTACGATTTGTTTAAAGGTAGTACCGGTAATGGTCAGTTCTCCCCCTTCTGCCAGCGGGTTGAAGTAAGCATTGCTGGTACCCGGTTCTACCGTACAGTTTTTGAGCGTCAACTTTCCGGTAAATCCATAATTGGTTTCAATCGGGCGCATTCCCGCTTCGCTTACATTTTCTTGGGCGAAAAGACAATCTTCAAATACGACATCTTCTGCTTGATTGATCACTACGCTGGATTTGGCGCTGTTCATGTTGCGGGCACCGAAGAACTGGATGTTTTTAAAGGTCGCTTTCACGCCGTTGGCAACCATCAGCGTACGGATTTTGGCAGCAGATGATTCATCGCCACCCATGATAACAAGGTTTTTGTTGAGGGTAATGTCTTCATCCAAAGTTCCCCAGATGTGTATTTCGTTATTTTCATCGGCTGCGGCGATAGCGTCCTGCAACGAAGAAAACTCTTCGCCGGTGCTGATATTCTTGGCTCCGTCTATTACAGCGGCCAGATCGCCGTCGAAGATCGGATCAACCGTTACCTCAACTTCACCTTTCTTGGTCAACAGGTTACCGGAGATGTTGGTACGGTAGTTGCGGCGAACGGGGATATTGGTAAAGCTTTCGTTGGAGGTGATTTCTGTACCGCTTGCATTCAGGAATTTCATGGAGAAATCGGCCAACTCTTCTTGTTCGGGTGCAGCCCAGATGTAGTCGATGGTTAATGTTCCTGAGGCGGCATCTTTAATGGCAGCCGTATAGGTGTAGTTCTGTACGGGAGTTCCTGCAACACCTTCCAGTACATTGAATGAAGAGGGGATGGAAGTGAACGTTACTTCAACAGAAGCCGGTTTCAAATCGTTGCTGGTGATTGTTCCCAAATCGTTCGTTTGGACATTTATCTGTCCGAACGGACGTTTCAACGTGATGCTTTCGGCGAAGGTGCTTTGAACCGTAATCTCTTTGGTTGCAAAGAAAGCGTCGAATCCGTCGTCGTTCCCGGTATATTTTTTATTTCCTTCGTTAACGGTAATGTTGCTTAAATCGTCGGTCTTGTAATAGAGGTCGTTCTGAGAGGCATCGGCACAGTCAGCCCAGAGAACCAGTTTGTACGATTGAGAGGTTACCAGTCTGAGGTCGGCAAAAGTAGCCGTGTTACCTGTAACCTTTTCTACCCGACGGTTTTGATACAGTTCATAATTTCCGTTGTTGTTGTGGTAGATTTCCAGGATACACCGGTTGATAAGAGATCCATCACCGGGAACGGCACGGGTATTGATACCCTGCGGTATCGTTACGGTCAGTGTCTGCGAAGAACTTGGCCTCATCAGGGTCTCATCCTCCTGTTGACATGCACCCAAGGTCATCATTAACCCTGTTAGCACAAAAAAGAATAGTTTTCTCATAAATAAAAATATTTAGGTGGTTTGTAAAAAGGTTTATATAGTGATTTAGTCGAACGATGCCGTTATGTTGGTTTTATAGTTGGTTTGCAGGGGCAGCGTCCCGAGGCTTTGGGTTGTATTGTTTGCGGTGATAGAGAGGGAGATCTGCTCTTCGCCGGCAGATGGAACAAAGAGAAAGTCTTCGCCTATGAAGGTCGATCCACTCGTTGTTTGGAATGTGGTCACCGTACTCGGTTGCGGGTCGAAGGCCTCGCCCGTCAATACATTGTAGCTTGTATAGAGATTATCGTAGGTAACCGATACTGGAAGAGCCTGGCTGAAAGGCTTCGTATTCTGTATGGTGAGTTTGGTCAACGGGCGTGTCAACGTAGCACTGAAACCACCCCCGTTCCATTCATGATTCCTGAGGGCACAGGCAAAAGCGTCTTGATTCTCTCCTGCGGTATAGGGAGTTGTTTTTCGTTTTACCGCTTGCAGGTTTAAGGTAGTATAGTTTTCAGTACCGTAGTCGGCCCAGAACAACAGGTCGTATGTGCCGGGTATCAGCGAAATTTCAAAGGATGTCCCTCCCAAAAGAGTTCCGGTTGCCGTACGGTGCAGTACGCAGCGGGAATCACTCCCGCTCGTCCACACCTCGAAAGTGTAGGTTAGTCTGGCATCGTTTACGGCTTTTGTCGAAGGGGTGGGCTGTGCGTTTTTTAGTCCTGTTTGGGGCAGAACCGAGATGATACCTTCGACAGGTGTTGGGTTCGGTATCTCGTTTGAGCTGGCATCGCATCCGGTCAACGGCAATACGATGAGGAACATCCAAAAAAGTATATGTTGCACTTGTTTCATAGTCAGAGAATTGTTAGTCCGGAATCACAATGTTAATCTCACCCTCGAAGTCGGTGTCGATACCGATACCGGGGGTATAGGATTTGGTCAGGAATTCGTCGCGGATGGTCGTCAGCTTGCCGCGGACAATCGGGACGTTGATTCCACTCACTTCGTTGAGAACATTCCCCTTGTCATCACGGATAGAGAGGTTTACGGTTACGGCCGATTCAGATCCGTTTACAAAAATATAGTCGCTGCCTAAGCGAGCCTCCTTATCCGATAAGGGAGTCATCGAGCAATCGAACGATACGCCTGTACGGGCATCGTTGGGCTTGTTTGTGTAGGCATTGAATCCCGAAGGGAGGAATCCGGCGTAACTGACGGTTACCTGTATGGAAGAGAGATCGGGGTTGTCTGCGAGTAGGTTTTCTGATACCGCCCCGCCGGATTTACTCCGTTTGGTTTTGAGTTGGTTGAGCATCTTCTCTATGTCGGTAGTGATGAATTCTATCTTGGCCATAGGCCGTTCAAGTGTTAATGTGCCTTCTACCGTCTCATTCCATGAATCTCGGTAACCGCCCAGGTCCAACTCTTCGTTTACAATGTAGGTATCCTTGTGTTCTTCATCCCCCAGATAATCTTCATCTTCCAAGATACGGATGGAGGAGAGGTCGTCTATCTGGTAATATTTGTCGTCGGTAGAACCATCATTGACATAATCGGCCCATGCTACGACGTGGTATTGGGCTGCGTGGAGCGTAAACGACGCAGAGATGGTGTGATTGAGGTCTGTCGCCGGGTCGCAGGTGAGGATGCGCCGTTCTATCGGTTCTCCCTCTATTTCATTGCGGAACAGCTCAATAATCCAGCGCACATCGTGCTCCTCTGTATTGGGGTCAACTTTGGTAGAGGTGTACGGCTCGATAGCCGGGTCGACAGTAAACGTCAGGTTTGTATGTACCAATGTCGGATCATACCCTCCGTTCTCAGGATATTCTAAGACGGTTTTATCGCAGCTTGTCAGTAATAAAAGGGTGAACAGAATGATATGTCGTATTATTTTTGTCATAGTTTTTCCTCCTTATTTTCCGAAAGTATAAACCAACCCGATCCCGGCTTTGGTAAGCCCCCAATAATTGTAGGAAATGCCTTTTTCGTAACGGGTTCCGTTCGGAATATTGTAATAGGTGTCGTATTGGGTATGGACGTACCCTGCACCGATGGTAAATTCTGCCGCCCAATGACGGGCAAAAGGCAACATATAGCCGTAACTGATACCGGCTCCGTAAAAGCCGTCGGGCGACTGGTAACGGTTCTTCCCGTCAACGGAGATGTTGAATGCTCCGGCGTGGAGGTGTGCTCCGAAGAAATGTCCTTTCATGTGTCTATCCATCCAATAACGGAACTCGGGCTGGAAGACCAGCAAACGCAAACGGTAATTTCGGGCCACGGTGTATGGGCTGTAAATAACCGGTAAGTCTATCGAATAGTGCTCTCCGAAACCAAACTCAATACCTAAATTGGCAACGGTAGCAGCCGCATAGGCCAGATTGGTCTTGATAGCCCATCGGTAGGAGGATGCCGGTTCGTCCCGATCTGCTACCGGAAGAGCTTTGTCGGTCAATGGCTCCTGTCGGGAGACATTGGAGCGTTCGGTGTGCGGTGGGGTATGGGTGTCGGGTTGTTTTTCCCTTTGAATTGCAGGGATGGTATCTTTCTCTTGCGAGAGGGTATCTTGTGGCTGTTGTAGAGGCTTCCCGGAAGTTTCAAACAGATAGGCCACGGCAATTACATCCGACATATTCTGCCATTGCCGGGTGGAGTTGGTGGTTTTGAAATGTTCTTCTTTCAACCCTTCGTGTACGATAAAATAAGATTTTACCTGGTTGCTTCGGTTTTTGGCCGCAGCCAGATTCTCTTCAAAGGTGTCGTAAGCGTCGCAAAAACCCAATACCCGCACTTTCATCTCTCCCGTCTGAATAGAAGACAAATACCATCGTATCTGTTGGGTGAGAAATTCGATGGCCGTAGTATTTTCTTTGTAGGCAGCCCAAAACATATCTTCTTTGGGGACGAATCTGAAAATGGCTGTATCGCCTCGAACGGCTTGTTTACTGCTCAGTGTGTTCTCCTGACCTTGTGCCGTACAGATGCAAGCAAGAAAGAGGAAAAATAAAGATGTGGATACCTTATTTTTTAGACTCATTAATCGTGCCGTTTTAATGGTTGGTTTTTTCTTGATATTAAACCGTGTAAGGAAGAGTTATTGGAGAGAGGAGGACGAAGTTTTATAAATTACTCATAAATAATTCATAAAATTTTTTCATAAAATTCCTTGCGAAATACAAAATGGCAGTTTATTTTTGCAGACAAATACCAACCTTTTTTCTCCGCTTTTTTCAACAAGCGGAACCAAAGACTTTGATGTCAGGCACGGTTTTTGGGATTATAATATAGATTTTTATTTTTTCTGATCAAGAAATAATGAGGGGAAAAGCTGCGAAATCTTCGCAGCTTTTCTGTTTAGAAGGGATTTTGTTTCTTAAACCTGTACCTTTTTCCGTTTACGGCTTGTTGAACGGATGGGAAACGGCGTTTGAATTTGTCGAACGTATCGCGGGAAAGGGCATAACGTTTGCAAATTTGTGTAATGGATACACCTTGGTCGAGCATCTGGATGATTTTTTGTTTGTTATCAATCAGTACGTTGAGTTTGGTATAAGAGCCTTTTCGCCGTCCCAGTACCATTCCGTTAGCTTTGCGCAGGGTTAAGGCCTCTTTGGTCCGCATCGAAATCAGGTTGCGTTCTATTTCCGCCACAAGTCCGAACGCGAAACACAATACTTTGCTGTTGATGGAATCGTCGAAAGTGTATCCCTCTTTGGTGGTATAGAGGTTGATCCCCTTTTTTAAACATTTGTCCATGATGGCCATTACATCGGTAAGTGTTCGGCTCAGACGGGAAATTTCTGTAACGATTAACGTGTCGCCCTGTTTCATCTTTCGTAATAATGCCCCCAATTTCCGGTCCTGTCCTCTTTTTTTGCCGCTGACAACCTCTGTAACCCAGGTGTCGATTGTCCAGTTTCTGCTCGTGGCGAATCGCTTGATTTCATCTTGTTGGTTGGCAGGATGCTGCTTCCCCGTACTGACCCGTAAATAACCTATTGTCATAATGTGAAGTTTTTTAGTTAAGGCAACATTGCCTTACCTGCAAAAGTACTTGGCGGCATGAAAACGGGGAGAATCTGGAAAATTGGCTTAACGTTCTTTCTCTTTTATACAGAACCTTTGGAAGGATGGTAAAAAAAACAGAGGTACATTTTTTGCACCTCTGTTTCCTCTATCTTGTCGTGTCTGTACGGCCGTTATTTGAAATTTTCTGCCTGGTGATAAATAGACTCGAAAATCTCTTTGTCAACCTCCGTTAGTTCGATGTTGCGGCGATGCATCATCTTTTCGGCCGTGGCGAAAAATTTACTCAACGCCACATCGTTGAATCCCGAAGTACCTCCTTCGCTGAACGATGCCACGAAATTGCGGGGGAATCCAGCTCCGTATATATTGACCCCTACGCCGATAACCGTAGCCGTGTTGAACATACAGTTGATCCCCGCCTTGGAATGGTCGCCCATGATAAGCCCGCAGAATTGAAGTCCTGTACGCAGAAAACGGTGGGAAGGGTAGTGCCAGAGCTTGATCTCGGCATAATCGTTTTTCAGGTTCGAGGCCGTCGTTCCTGCTCCGAGGTTGCACCATTCACCGATTACGGCGTTTCCTAAAAATCCGTCGTGGGCCTTGTTCGAGTAACCGATCATAACTACGTTGCTCAACTCTCCCCCTACCTTGCAATAGGGCCCGAGGGTAGTAGCACCATAAATTTTGCATCCCATTTTGGTAACAGCGTGCTGGCAAGCGGCAAAGGGGGCACGTATGCAACACCCTTCCATCAGCTCGGCCTCTTTACCTATATATATAGGGCCTTCGTTCAGGTTCAAAAAACAACATTCGACCGAAGCACCCTCTTCGATGAATATCTTCGGTAGTCCATCGGGATAGGTAGTCTCTCCGATAACTGTATTTGTCGGGCTGAGAGGGGCCGATTCCCGACCGGTGGTTATCCGACGAAAATCCTGCTCTATGGCCGCATCGTTTTTTAAAAAAATGTCGTAGAGCATTTCAATGCAGAAGAGCGGCTCCTTTAACTCGATTATCCGGCTGAACTGTTGCTGCTGGAACATTTCCAAAGAACCTTTGTAAAAAATGATTTTTCCCTCGGATTGGTATGCTTCTCCGGGTTGGAGCTTTTGGGCAATATTCACCAGCTCGTCGGTAGGTAATACGTGTCCTGCCACGAACAGGTTGCACGCTTGGGCCA
>DVNA01000094.1 GCA_018714665.1 Candidatus Gallibacteroides avistercoris
GAAGAAGATATGGTTATTTTGTGTGTAGTGGGAGATCTGGAATGTGAAAACATCGGCTTCCCTGCCAAAATAATAGACGCTTTACGCGACATCCCGGTACGGATGATTTCATACGGAGGTAGTAACAGCAATGTGTCGGTATTGGTGCGGAGTGAGTTTAAACAGCAGGCATTACAGATGTTGAGCAATAAATTATTCTGATTCATCTATGGCTCTTCGCTGTTTCTTGCCGATAGTTTTTGGGTTGATTTGCTGTTGTACGGCCTGCTCGCCGGAGCCGGTCGATGCAGGGGATGCGGAGTGTACCGTGTTGTTTTATCTGGCAGGTCGGGATAACGGCCTCTCGGAGGAGGTGTCTGAAAAAATAGATGCCATTGCCGCCGGATGGGATGAATACAATGGAAATTTATTGATATTGCAGGATGATGAGACGGTAGATTGTCCGCGATTGTTGCAGTTGAACCGGAAACGGGATAAAAAAGAGCTCTCCTTGATTTGTGAGTACCCGGGATGGGAAGCCTCCTCCTCGGTTTTGATGAAACAGGTATTCAAGGATGTACGGGAGGATTTTCCCTCCGAGCGATATGGACTGGTACTGTTTTCTCATGCCAGCGGTTGGCTGCCGGAACAGACTTTGTCTGCACCTCGTTCTTTGGTGCCGGGAGAAGAAGGGGAGATTTCCCTGTCGGATTTTGCATCGGCCTTGCCGGAGGGAATGTTCCGTTTTATTGTCTTTGAAACCTGCTTTATGAGTGGTATTGAGGTGATGTGCGAATTACAGGGGAAAACCGATTTTGTCGTGGCCTCCTCCGCAGAGATTTGTTCGCCTGGATTTACACCGGTATATTCCACGGTATTGAAATACCTGTACCAGCCGGAACCGGATTTGGTTTCGTATGCCGCTGGTTATTATGCTTATTGGGAGAAATACAACCCGGCATCGGCTACCATCAGTGTAATTGACATGGACAAGATTCCTTCGTTGGTAGAGAGTATTGCCGAAATGTTGGAAACCTGCCGCGTAACATTGATTCCTCAACCTCCACCTTTGACAGTACAACGCTTCGATAAATTGAGCAGTTACAGTTTGTTTTACGACTTATCTGACTATATGCAAAGTTTATTGCCTTCGCAAGAGGCAGATAGGATAGAAAAGGCGATAGAAGATTGTGTCGTGTATAGGGCCTCTACACCTTATTTATATAATGGAATAACGGTTGATAAACATTGTGGTTTGACAACCTATATCCTTCAAGTCGGGTTGCCTTATTTAAACGAATGTTATACCCAGACGGTGTATTGGCAATGGCTGCACGGTTTATGACAGGTGTCGTGGTAAACCAGAAAAGGCTACTTTCAAAGTAGCCTTTTCTGGTTTTATATGAGAAAAAGATTTCTATTTTCCGAATTTTTTCCGTAGGGCCATGATCATGTCTTTGGTCATTTGGTCGAGTGAGAAGTTGGGTTCCCATCCCCATTCGGTACGTGCGCAGGTGTCGTCCAATGAGTTCGGCCACGATTCGGCGATGCTTTGCCGCAACGGATCTACCTCGTAATGCATTTTGAAATCGGGGATTTCTTTCTTTATGGAAGCGTAGATCATTTCCGGATCAAAGCTGAGCGATGCTACGTTGAAAGAGTTGCGATGGATAAATTTAGAGGGATCGGCCTCCATGATGGAGATGGCTGCGTGCAGGGCATCCGGCATATAGATCATGTCCATGAAGGTTCCCGCAGCAATCGGGCAGGCAAATTCTTCCCCTTTTACGGCTGAATAGTAGATTTCTACGGCATAATCTGTCGTACCACCGCCTGGAAGTGTAACATTGGAGATGATACCGGGAAAACGTACCGAGCGTGTATCTACTCCGAACCGGTTAAAATAATAGTCGCTTAACAGTTCCGTGGCCACTTTGGTAACGCCGTACATCGTTTTAGGACGCTGTATGGTGTCTTGGGGTGTTTTGTCTTTGGGTGTGTTCGGCCCGAATGCCCCGATGGAGCTGGGGGTAAAGACACTGCAATTTTTTTCGCGGGCTATTTCCAGGATGTTGATCAATCCATCCATCTGGATGTGCCATGCCAGCAGCGGTTTTGCCTCTGCTACGGCCGACAACAGAGCAGCCAGGTTGTATATGGTATCGATGTTGTATTTGTCAACAACGTCATGTAATTGTTTTCCGTCGGTAACATCCGCGAGCTCAGAGGGGCCGCTTTCCAATAAAATACCTTTGGGTTCTGCACCTTTGATATATCCGGCTACGATACTTCCTTCCGGATAGCGTTTCCTTAGCTCCATGGTCAATTCAGATCCGATTTGACCTGTTGCCCCGATGACAAGTACATTTTTCATTGTTGTTATAGCTTAAAATTCCGAATGCAAAGGTAATGGATATATTTTTGATAGGAAGATTTTTTTTATTAAAAATATGTCTTGCTATTCGAAAAATATTTTGAAATTTGTAGTGCGATACATCTTTCTGAATTCCAAGAAATGATTATGAATAAATTCAATATTATAGATCGTTATGTACGGAAATTTTAAAAAACATTTGACCGAAGAGCTGGCTGCTATTGAGAGTGCCGGCCTTTATAAAAAAGAACGGATCATAACTTCTCCGCAAAAGGCCCAGATTGAGGTGAAAGGAGTGGGTCCGGTGTTGAACTTTTGTGCCAACAATTATTTGGGACTGTCCGATAATCCGCGTATTATAGCCGCAGCCAAGTCTGCTATGGACGAACGTGGATATGGAATGTCTTCTGTTCGGTTTATTTGCGGTACGCAAGATACCCATAAAGAGTTGGAAGCGGCTATTTCCGATTATTTTAAAACAGAAGATACCATTTTGTATGCCGCCTGTTTCGATGCCAATGGCGGGGTCTTTGAACCGCTTTTGACAGAAGGGGATGCGATTATCTCCGATGCGTTGAATCATGCTTCTATCATCGACGGCGTTCGTTTGTGTAAAGCCAAACGGTACCGTTATGCTAATGCCGATATGGGCGAGCTGGAAAAATGTTTGCAGGAAGCACAGGCACAACGGTTCAGAATTATTGTTACCGACGGAGTGTTTTCTATGGACGGAAACGTCGCTCCGATGGACAAGATTTGTGATCTGGCCGAAAAATACGATGCGTTGGTGATGGTAGATGAAAGCCATTCTGCCGGGGTCGTAGGCGATACGGGTCATGGTGTGAGTGAAAAATTCCATACCTATGGACGTGTAGATATTTATACCGGTACGTTGGGTAAGGCTTTCGGTGGAGCAGTCGGCGGTTTTACTACGGGACGAAAGGAGATTATCGATATGCTGCGTCAACGTTCTCGTCCGTATCTGTTCTCCAATTCAATCCCCCCCTCTGTGGCCAAGGCCGGTGTGGAAGTGTTCAAGATGCTTAAAGAGAGCAACGCCTTGCACGATAAATTGATGCAGAATGTTGTCTATTTCCGTGAAAAGATGTTGGCTGCCGGTTTCGATATTAAACCGACTCAGTCGGCTATCTGTGCAGTGATGCTGTACGATGCCAAACTGTCGCAGGACTTTGCCGCCAAGATGTCCGATGAAGGTATCTATGTAACCGGTTTCTACTATCCGGTAGTCCCCAAAGGGCAGGCACGTATTCGTGTTCAACTGTCAGCCGGACATGAAAAGGAACATTTGGATAAATGTATTGCTGCGTTTACCAAAGTAGGCAAGGAGTTGGGCGTAATAAAATGATTGTAATTTGAACCATATTTTTTTCAATACCATAAAACCGGCACGATTTGCCGGTTTTATTGGTTTTTAGAGGAATGGACGGATTGATTGTGTCCCGGCAGGAGAAATCTCTTGTAACAAATCGGGAAGATAATCGTTGCTTTTTTTTAATTTATTCGTTACCTTTGGATACGAAAAATGGATAATGAATAGGATTGAATGTTAGCAGTTGGAGAAAAATTCCCGGAACTCTTGGGCCTGGATCAGGATGGCAGAGAGGTCAAGTTAAGCGATTTTAGCGGAAAGAAATTAGTGGTGTATTTCTATCCCAAGGACAATACCTCCGGTTGTACGGCCGAAGCATGTAATTTACGGGATCATTATGCGGCCTTGAAACAGGCCGGTTACGAGGTGATAGGTGTTAGTAAGGATGGAGCCGCTTCGCACCGGAAATTTATAGAAAAGCAATCGCTTCCGTTTTCATTGATTGCCGATACAGAAACAACTCTTAACCAGGAGGCCGGGGTATGGGCGGAAAAGAAATTGTACGGACGTTCTTATATGGGAACGTTGCGAACAACTTTTTTGATTGATGAAAACGGCATCATAGAGAGAGTGATAGATAAGGTAGATACAAAAAATCATGCAAGTCAAATACTTGGTAAATAAAAACAGATATGGCAGAAAAAGATACAGACGAAAAAACGATAGCAAAAACGACACCTGCGGAGAAGTTGAAAGCCCTTCAAGCAGCCATGGACAAGATAGAGAAGAGTTACGGAAAAGGCTCTATCATGAAATTGGGCGATGATAAGGTAGAAGAGGTTGCCGTTATATCGACGGGGTCTATCGGTTTGAATGCCGCCTTGGGTGTAGGAGGTTTCCCGCGTGGTCGTGTGATAGAGATTTATGGACCGGAGGCTTCCGGAAAAACAACGTTGGCAATCCATGCGATTGCCGAAGCGCAGAAAGCAGGCGGTATTGCCGCAATAATCGATGCCGAGCACGCTTTTGACCGGTTTTATGCAGAAAAGCTGGGGGTTGATGTAGAAAATCTCTGGATTTCGCAGCCCGACAGCGGGGAGCAGGCGTTGGAGATAGCCGAACAACTGATTCGTTCGTCGGCCGTAGATATTGTTGTCATAGACTCAGTAGCTGCATTGACTCCCAAAGCCGAATTGGAGGGAGAGATGGGCGATTCCAAAATGGGGTTGCAAGCCCGTTTGATGTCGCAGGCCTTGCGTAAATTGACCGCAGCAATCAACAAGACCAATACTACGTGCGTATTTATTAACCAATTGCGTGACAAGTTGGGCGTGATGTTTGGAAATCCGGAAACGACAACGGGAGGTAATGCGTTGAAATTTTATGCCTCAGTTCGGCTTGATATTCGTCGTATTGCCCAGTTGAAGGAGGGAGAAACGGTAGTTGGTAATCAGGTACGGGTTAAAGTGGTAAAAAATAAAGTAGCGCCACCCTTCCGGAAAGCAGAATTTGATATTATGTTTGGAGAAGGTATTTCCCGGACGGGAGAGATTATCGATTTGGGTGTTGACAAAGGTATTATCAAGAAGAGCGGTTCGTGGTTCAGTTATGGAGAAACCAAATTGGGACAGGGTCGTGATGCTGCCAAGAAGTGTTTGTTGGACAATCCCGAATTAGCCGATGAGTTGGAAGAAAAAATCATGGAGTCATTCCGGGCCAAGGACAAATAGGAAATCAATAGTCTAAAAAAAGGGATTGAA
>DVNA01000095.1 GCA_018714665.1 Candidatus Gallibacteroides avistercoris
CTTCTCCTTCCGATTTTTGAACGGGCGATAACCGGAACAGGGATCCGCTGCGGTGCGAGGGCATCAATAGTTGCAGTCCGTACATATAGTCGCTGGTGTGGTTATCCCGTTCGGGACGGATACGCAGCATACTGTTGGGCAGGTGCACGGTCGGGTATGTCGGTACCAGCATATGGCTCATATTGCCCATGTAGGGATTGACATAGTCAACCGGGCTTTTGGGTTCTTGGCAGGCCGTCAATATAGAGATGGCGGCCAACGTTGTCATCCAGTTTTTGATTTTCATTGTTTGGGTGTTTTTGTGGTAAAACAAGGAAACCAGCAAAAGTGAAGGACTTTTGCCGGTTTCCTTTATGAATCGTTTTTTATTTTTTATCGTGTAAAGAATATGAGTAGGGCGCATCTTCTTGGTTGGTTCCTCTGCTCGTATTGGGTTTGTCAGACATTTTGAACGTATAATGGGCACCGTTTAACAAGTCTTGGTAGCTGATGTAGTTTTTCGTATAGTTTTGTCCGTTCAACTGTACGCTTTCTACATAACGGGTGGCCTTGTTGTTGTCGGGTGCGTCGATGATGACGTCTTTACCGTTTTCGAGGTGCAGTACGATGTGGGGGAATTGGGGCGATCCCATTACATATTGGTCTGTTCCCGGGCAAACAGGATAGAATCCCATGGACGAGAATACGTACCAGGCCGAGGTTTGTCCGTTGTCTTCATCGCCGCAGTATCCGTCGGGCGTTGCCGTGTAGAGTTTATCCATGGTTTCGCGTAACCAGTATTGGGCTTTCCACGGTTCGCCGGCATAGTTATACAGGTAAATCATGTGTTGTATGGGTTGGTTTCCGTGAGCATAGTTCCCCATGTTCATGATCTGCATTTCGCGGATTTCGTGGATAACGCCGCCATAATAGCTGTCGTCGAAGATCGGCGGAACGCTGAATACGGAGTCCATCATCTGGACGAATTCTTTTTTACCGCCCATCAGGTCGATCAATCCTTGTACATCGTGGAATACCGACCAGGTGTAGTGCCAAGCGTTTCCTTCGGTAAAGGCGTCTCCCCATTTCAGCGGGTTGTACGGAGATTGGAATGTTCCGTCTTCGTTCTTGCCTCGCATCAGTTTATGTTCGGGGTCGTACAGGTTTCGGTAATTTTGGCTGCGGGCGATATAGAGGTCTATCTCTTCCTGGGGACGGTTCAGCAGTTTCCCTACTTGTGCGATGCACCAGTCGTCGTAAGCGTATTCCAACGTACGGGCAGCGCTTTCGTTGATACCTACGTTATAGGGTACGTATCCCAGTTTGTTATAATATTCGTAACCCAAACGTCCGGTAGAGCTGATACGCGGGTGAACGCTGTTGGCTGTTTTAAGCATGGCTTGGTAGAGCTCTTCCACGATGGCCTTGTCGGTGATGTTTTTCAGGATAGCGTCGCTGACAACCGAGGCGGAGTTGTTCCCTACCATGCAGCCACGATGTCCCGGAGAGGCCCATTCAGGCAAGAATCCACTCTCTTTGTAAGTGTTCAGCAAACCGGCCTGCATCTTTTCGCCCATAGAGGGATATACCAGGTTTACGAACGGGAAGAGACAACGGAACGTATCCCAAAATCCGGTGTCGGTAAACATATACCCGGGCAGCACTTCGCCGGTGTGCGGGCTGTAATGCACTACTTCGCCCTTTTCATTGATTTCGTAGAACATCCGCGGGAAGAGTACCGAACGGTACAAACAGGAATAGAATGTCTGTTTTTTAGCGTCCGATCCGGTTACTTCGATACGTCCCAGCACGTCGTTCCAACGGTCGGCTCCGGCCTGTTTCAGCTGGTCGAATGATTTGTTGCCCAACTCTTTCATGTTTAAAGCTGCCTGTTCGTAGCTGATGAACGATGAGGCGATGCGGGCATGGACTTGTTCGCCGCGTTGGGTCTTGAACTGTACGTAAGCGCCCACGTAGTTGTCGGTAAGCTCTTTCCCGGCTTTGGGCTTCCCGTCGCTCCATACGGTTGAGTAGTCGAAATCCTTATCGAATTCGATGATGAAATAGTTTTTGAAATTTTCGGGTACGCCTCCGCTGTTGCGGGTAGTGTATCCCATGATTTTTCTCTCTTCCGGGATGATTTTGATGGATGAACCCCGGTCGAACGCGTCGATAACAACGCCGGAACTATCCGATTCGGGGAAGGTAATGCGGAACATGGCAGCCCGTTCTGTCGGCGTGATTTCTGTCGTGATGTCGTGGTCTGCCAAATATACGCTGTAATAGTTCGGTTTGACAATCTCTGCTTTGTGCGAGAACCAGCTGCTGCGTTGCCGCTGGTCTATTTTCATCCCTTTGACGGGCATGATGGAGAATTGGCCGTAATCGTTGATCCATGGGCTGGGTTGGTGAGTCTGTTTGAACCCTCTGATATGAGTGCTGTTGTAGGTGTAGGCCCATCCATCACCGTTTCGTCCGGTTTGTGGTGTCCAGAAATTCATCCCCCAGGGCAGGGCTATTGCCGGATAGGTGTTTCCGGTAGAGAGGGCTATGTTTGAATCTGTACCCATTAACGGGTTTACATAGTCGACAAAGCTCTTGTTTTCATACTCGACGGTAGGTGTGTTTTTAGTACCTCCGCCGCACGATGACAACAAGAAGCAAATGGAAGAAAAAAGAATGATGTGTTTCATTGTGTTATTTTTGATTTTGATTAAGTGCTAAATTTAAATTATGAGGGTTAGGTATTGATGTCTCATTTGTGCTTAAATCGCAGCAAAGATAATACTTTTCGAGTGTATTCCTATTTATATGGGTTAAATTTAGGGGGTTCTGCATGGAAAAAAGACGCAGACACATCAGTCTTTTTGTATAAATTTGGAGATAAGGTATTCTTTTTTTTTATACATTTGTGCTGTACAACATTGTTATATAGCAATCGGTAATGGTGAAACGAGCAACGACAGAGACTGTTTTGAAAGAAGAGATGTCTCAAATGTGGGAGATTTTGGAGCGCAGTGAAAAGGATTTGCTTTTAGAGAATTTTCAAGTACAGACTTTCAAGAAGAATAGCCTGATTTATTGCGAAGGCGATACTCCTACGCACCTGATGTGCCTGTTGAAAGGGAAAGTGAAGATTTACAAAGACGGGATCGGGGGGCGTACCCAAATCATCCGCCTCATCCGGCCGGTACAATATTTCGGTTACCGGGCTTTTTTTGCCGGAGAGAATTACGGAACCTCGGCGTGTGCTTTCGAGGCTGCTACCATCGGGTTGGTTCCCATAGATCTTATCGATCGGTTGATCAAACAAAACAACCAGTTTGCCTATTTTTTTATAAAAGAACTATCCGTAGGGTTGGGTAAGTCAGATACCCGTACGGTCAATCTGACTCAAAAGCATATCCGGGGCCGTTTGGCCGAGTCGCTCTTGCATTTGAAGGAGAGTTACGGTTTGGAAGAGGACAATGCCACTATCAATATCTATATGTCGCGTGATGATTTGGCCAGCCTTTCCAACATGACCACCTCCAACGCTATCCGTACATTGTCCAGCTTTTATAACGAGAAACTGATCATTGTGGATGGCCGAAAAATAAAAATTATCAACGAAGAACAACTAAAAAAAATAAGCAGATTCGGATAGATCCGGATCTGCTTATTTTTTATGTCAATTTTCAGATTCAATCTTTTTTTAGTGGAATTTTTTCAATACGCCGGATATGCCGGCCTCCTTCAAATTCGGTATGGAAGAATTCGTTTAAGATGGTTGATGCTGTTTCTGTTGAAAGGAATCGTCCTGGCATTACCAGTACGTTGGCATCGTTGTGCAGACGTGCCAGGTGGGCAATTTCGGCTGTCCAGCAGAGGGCTGCACGGATGCCTTGGTGTTTGTTCAGGGTCATGCCTATTCCGTTTCCACTTCCGCAAATAGCAATTCCCGGATAGCAGGTTCCGTTTTCCACCGCTTCGGCCAACGGATGGGCATAGTCGGGATAGTCGCAACTTTCGGTTGAGTAGCACCCGAAATCTTGGTATTCGATGCCTCTCTCTTCCAGCCAGTTCTTGACATATTGTTTCAATTCAAATCCGGCATGGTCGCAGGCTAAACCTGTTACGGGACGGTTGTTTGTTGTATCTTTCATTTCATTCAATTCGTTAAGCGGGGACAAAAGTAATGATTTTATCCGGATTTTTGTACACATCCGTCTTATCTTGGCCGGATATACAGGAAGTCATTGGTCCGAATCTTTCTCCTTCGGCCATTTGAAGGGATCTCCCATAGGGATATAAAAAAGCAAAGAGAGGGCCTATTCACATAGTATTCCTCTCTTTCAGAATTCATCACATTATGCTTATTTTAAAGTGCTAGATAGAGTTACGCATCACGCGCTACTGTTAGAAAAGTGCGAATTATAAGTATCTTGCTTCGACGGTTTCCCAGTTTACAATGTCCCAGAGGGCTTTTAACTGGTCGGCCCGTCGATTTTGGTAATCCAGGTAATAGGCGTGTTCCCAGACGTCGAATGTCAACAGCGGGGTATATCCGTCGGTCAACGGAGTTCCGGCATTGGATTTCTGGATGATTTCCAATTTACCGTCCTGTTTTTTAGCCAACCATACCCAGCCCGATCCGAATAGTCCGGCACCGGCTTTTTCAAACTCTTTTTTGAAAGTCTCCACCTCTCCCCATTGCTCTTCCAAGGCTTTCTTTAATTTGTTTTTGGGCCCTTTGGGAGGATTCGGCGCAAACGAGTTGAAATAGAAGATGTGGTTCCACGCTTGGGCCGCATTGTTGAATATGGCGCCTTCGGATGTTTTGACGATCTCTTCCAGCGACATCGTTTCAAACGGAGTGCCGATAATCAGACCATTCAGGTTGTTGATATACGCTTGTTCATGTTTCCCGTAGTGGAAACTAAGTGTCTGTTTGCTAACAACCGGTTCGAGAGCTTCAAGGTTGTAAGGCAATGGAGGTAATTCAAATTTCATAAGTTTTGTCCTTTATTTGTTGTTGATTGTTTATATATAACGATTAAGTTTGTCAAAATGTTTTCTCGTTGAAAAATTTTTTTTGAAAAACGTATCGATGCATATTATAGATTATAACGTCTATTACCCCCGAATGGTTCTCAGCTGGAGCTTCCGGGATAGAAAAGATGGTGTATGCAGTGTCTAAAAATAAGACAGTGTTGTCTAAGAAATAGACAGATAGCCAATAGTGATATTTTTTTTATTTTTTGTTTATCAGGATGTTATGTGTGGTGGCACGGTATTTGATATAGATTATACGGTGATAATTTAGCTAACATCCAAACAAATATTGTTATGAAAAGTTTTTTATATTCGTTTAAAAAGTACAAGGTATCGTTTTTGTTGAATATCGTGGGGCTGACCATTGCTTTTGCCGTATTTTACATTTTGATGGTGCAGGTTCGTTTTGACTGGGGTTTCGACAGTTTCCATGAAGGCGCCGATCGAATTTACCGGTTGGAGAGCCATACCTCCGATTCAAAGAGTGCGGTATATACATACCCGATGTTGAACCAATTGATAAACGCCTCGCCCGACATCGAAAGTGCCGGAATCTGGTCCTATCCTCGGGATGGTGTTATCAGTAAGGTCGAAGATGGAGGGCAGCATTTTGTCTCGTGGAGTTTTTGCTGGATTACTCCGGGATATGCCAAAGTATTTACGTTCGATATGATAGAGGGTACGGTCGATTCGTTGCAGCATGAAAATCTGGCCATCATTCCGCTCAGTCTGGCAGAGAAGGTGTACGGGAAGCGTAAGTCGTATCTGAACGAAGAGTTTGGCGACGGACAATCTTGGACGCTGCGGGTAGGAGGGGTGTACCGCGATTTTCCTAAAAACTCCATGCTTGGTAATCATGTGTATCAGATTCCGAATGAAGGACAAATGAATAACCTCCTGAATGATTGGACCAATGCTAACTATTTTGCCTATTTTAAATTGCGGGAAGGGGCCGATCCCCAACATCTGTTCGATCAGATAGAATTGCAAACAGGAAGCGGACGAATAATAACTAAGTCCGATTGGGAGGAGGCTGACGAAAAACTCTACCTAAGACCGTTAAAAGATATCTACTATACCACAGACGTTTTGGGTGAAGACATTTCCTTGCATGGAAACAGGTGGGTAACCCGGTTGTTGTTGTCTATCGCGTTATTGGTCGTGTTCGTTGCCGGGATTAATTTTTTGAATTTCTCGATAGCATTGGTACCTACCAAGATAAAAGGTATCAATACTCGAATGGTACTGGGTGCGTCGGTTAAACAGTTACGTTTTTCCCTGCTGAAAGAGGCTGTTTTCTTGACGATTTTCTCATTCTTGTTATCGTTGCTGGTGATATTCCTGCTCTCCCGTACGACCGCCACCTCTTTACTGGACGGAGATATGCGGTTGCCCAGTCAGCCAGGCTTGGTTCTCATTTCGTTTCTGGTAGCCGTTGCAACCGGTATCTTTTCGAGTCTTTATCCGGCATATTATATTACTTCGTTCCCTCCGGCAATGGTTGTGAAGGGGTCGTTTGCCCTTTCGCCGCAAGGCAGGGCTTTGCGCAACGGATTGCTCGGGTTTCAATTTACCGTTTCGTTGATTGTAGTAGCCGTCGTATTGTTTATGGGATTGCAAAACTATTTTCTGATAAACGGGTCGATGGGTTTTGATAAAGACCAATTGGTGAACGTGCAGATGAATAGCAAAATCCGGATTGATCAACCGGAGGTTTTTATCAGTAAATTAAAACAGAACCCTTTTATAGAAGATGTAGGTTTTATAGAGAGAGCTATTGGAGAGAGCGATGTCTTCATGGGTTGGGGGCGTAATACCTCCAAAGGAGAGATGATTGATTTTCAGGTATTGCCGGTTACCTATAACTATTTGAAGGTAATGGGTATCGATGTGTTGGAAGGGAGAGATTTCAGGCAAGAAGATGCAGACAACCAATATGGGAAATTTATTTTTAATCAGGCCGCAAAAAAGAAGTATAATTTGGAGGTAGGCGATGTGATAAATGCAACCGGAGAGATTATCGGGTTTATGCCCGATATAAAATTCCAGTCGTTTCGTTGGGCCGTTACCCCTATGGCCTTTTATGTATGGGGTAAGGAGAATTGGGGTATTCAGGATTATAAGGCGACCGTCCGGGTAAAAGCCGGAGCCGACATGAATCAGGTATCCCGTTACATCCGTTCGGTTTGTCAGGAACTCTCTCCCGAGACAAATTTCGATTCGGCGGTAAAACCGTTCGATGCGATGCTGAAAAATCTTTACGAACGGGAACGCCGGCAAAATTTCCTGGTAACACTTTTCTCTTTCTTGGCGATTTTTATCTCGGTGGTGGATGTGTGCGGGTTGATTATTTTTGAAGCACAGGCCCGTCGCAGGGAGATGGGTATTTGTAAGGTATTCGGTTCTTCCGAGTCTCAAATCCTGTATCTGTTCAATAAACCCTATATAAGGATGTTGCTGATTTGTTTTGTCATATCCATCCCGATAACCTACCAAATAGTCAGCCTCTGGTTGCAAAACTTTGCCTATCACATTCCGGTTTTCTGGTGGGTATTTGCCGTAGCACTGGTTATTCTGTTATTGACGGTTTCTACAACGGTAACGGTATTGAGCTGGCGAATCGCCCATGAAAACCCGATTGAGTCGTTGAAGTAGTTTGCCGGCTTGTCCGGTTTCCGGGAGGTGCGTCGGTCGCCCCCCCCGTCGTACCTCTTTTTTGCGTGGAAAATAGGATGGATGGCAGCGGATGCTGCCCGGAAAACCTTCGTCCGTTTCGATGGAAACGTCTGGCTCGGGGAGATAGCCGTTTGTTGATAAAGAATTTTGCGGGCAGACTCGCTCTTTTGAAAAAAAGCGTTACCTTCGTTTGCGAAATTTTTTTAGTCGGTGAAAGAGATATTAGAAGATCTGAACGAAAGCCAAAAACAGGCGGTGTTGTACAACGACGGGCCGGCTTTGGTAATAGCCGGGGCCGGGTCGGGCAAGACGCGGGTATTGACCTATAAAATTGCCTATCTGTTGCAACAGGGCTACCAGCCCTATAACATCATAGCGCTTACCTTTACCAACAAGGCGGCCCGGGAGATGAAAGAGCGGATTGCCCGGCTGGTAGGCGGCAGTGCCGCTTCGCGCCTCTGGATGGGGACTTTTCATTCCATCTTCTTGCGTATTCTTCGTGTCCATGCCGACTTGCTCGGTTTTACCAAAGACCTGACCATCTACGACAGCTCCGACTCGCGCAGCCTGATAAAGGCCATTATCAAAGAGCGGGGATTGGACGACAAGGTCTATAAGCCGGCCACGGTACAGGCTGTTATTTCCAATGCCAAAAATGCCCTGATTACTCCCCAGGCGTATGCCGCTAACGGCGAGATCGTAGCGGCCGATGTGCAGTCGAAGCGTCCCGAAATAAAAGATATTTATCGCACCTACTGGAACCGCTGTTTTACGGCCGGGGCCATGGACTTCGACGACCTGCTGCTCTATACCAACATTCTGTTCCGCGATTTTCCCGAGGTGCTGGCCCGCTATCGCGAGCTCTTCCAATACATCCTGGTCGATGAGTACCAGGATACCAATTTTGCCCAACACCTGATTGTACGCCAACTGGCCAAGGGGAACAACAAATTGTGTGTGGTGGGCGACGATGCCCAGAGCATTTATTCGTTCCGGGGGGCCCAGATACGCAACATCCTGAACATCCGCAACGAATATCCCGATTGCCGGATATTCAAGCTGGAACAGAACTACCGCTCTACCCAGACCATCGTCAATGCCGCCAACAGCCTGATACAAAAGAATAAGGAGCAAATACACAAAAAGGTCTATTCCGAAAACGAGGAGGGCGACAAGTTGGCAGTGCTGAACGCCTATTCCGACTTTGAGGAGGGCTATCTGGTAGCCGGCAAAATCACGGAGATGCGCATGAAATACCGTTGCCCGTTTTCCGATTTTGCCGTCCTGTACCGTACCAATGCCCAGTCGCGTATCTTCGAGGAGGCGTTGCGCAAACGCAACATCCCCTACCGGATATACGGGGGGCTCTCCTTTTATCAGCGGAAAGAGATCAAAGATATTATCGCCTATTTCCGCATGGCGGTCAATCCCAGCGATGAGGAGGCCCTGAAACGGATTATCAATTACCCGGCGCGGGGCATCGGCGATACAACCGTGGGAAAGATTCAGCAGTGCGCCAACGTGCAGAACAGCAGTATGTGGCAGGTGCTGGTCGATCCCGTAGGTTCGGGCCTGTCCGTAAACAGCGGGACGGCCAACAAACTGAGTACCTTTAAGGAGCTGATAGTCGGTTTTCATGCCCTTGTATCCGAAAAGAACGTGCTGGAACTGGCCGAGCAGATTGTCAAACAGTCCGGTATCCTGACAGAGGTTTACGCCGATCGCTCTACCGAAAACCTGAGCCGGCAGGAGAACATCCAGGAGTTGATGAACGGTATCCGGGAGTTTTGCCTCTCCCGTCAGGAAGAGGGGCGCGACGATATTTTGCTGACCGATTTCTTGTCGGAAGTTTCGCTGGCTACCGACCAGGACAATACCGACGGGGAAGATGCCGACCAGGTGACGTTGATGACCGTGCACGCCTCCAAGGGGCTGGAATTTAACCACGTTTTTGTGGTGGGGTTGGAAGAGGACCTCTTCCCCTCGGCCATGAGCAAAGGGTCGGAACAGGAGGTAGAGGAGGAGCGGAGGCTGTTTTACGTGGCCATTACCCGGGCACGTCAAAACTGTATCCTCTCTTACGCCTCGACCCGTTACCGCAACGGGCAGACCACGGCACTACCCCCCAGCCGTTTCCTGAAAGATATAGACCCGGTTTACCTGTCGTTGCCCGTGGACGCTTCGTTGAGCGAACAGGTCAATCGGCGGGCACAGGCATTTGCCGCCCGCTCGGTGGCCGGATGGGGTGAAAAACGCAGGGAATCCGTTTCCGTTCCGGATACCGAGCCGGTATGGAAACAACCCGCTACCCGGGGGCGGTTACTGAAAATAGATACCTTGCAATTCACCTCGTCTCCTTCCCATACCCCCTCGGACGAAGGCCCTTCGGTAGGGACCCGCATCCAACACGACCGTTTCGGGAAAGGAACCGTTACCCAGAGCGAGGGGGCCGGCGACAACCGGAAAATAACTGTCGAGTTTGACCATGTGGGCAAAAAGCAACTGTTGTTGAAATTCGCAAAATTTACAATCATATCATAATCAATAGAACGATGGATATCAACCAAATAGAAACACCGTGTTACGTGTTGGAGGAGAAGTTGCTCCGTCGCAACCTCTCGCTGATAAAATCGGTCAAGGAGCGTTCGGGGGTGAATATTATTTTGGCATTCAAGGCTTTTGCTTTGTGGAAGGCTTTCCCCATTGTGCGCGAATACATTCCCTGTTCAACGGCCAGTTCCATCCACGAAGCCCGGTTGGCATTCGAGGAGATGGGCTCTCTGGCGCATACCTATTCGCCCGCTTATACCGACAAGGATTTCCCCCAGATTTTGAAATATAGCAGCCACATCACCTTCAACTCCCTTTCGCAGTTTGATTATTTCTATCCCGCGGTACTCCGTTCGGGGAGGAAGGTGTCGTGCGGCATCCGCATCAATCCCGAATATTCAGCCGTCGAGACAGATTTGTACAATCCCTGTGCCCCCGGTTCCCGGTTGGGGATAACTGCCGACTTGTTGCCCGATCGGTTGCCCGAGGGGATTGAAGGGTTACATTTCCATACCTTGTGCGAATCTACCTCGTATGAATTGGAGAAGACACTCGACGTAGTGGAGAAACGGTTCGGAAAATATTTGCAACAGGTCAAGTGGCTCAACATGGGTGGTGGCCATCTGATGACCCGCCAAGGGTACGACGTAGAGCACCTGATTCGGGTTTTGAAGGCCTTTCGGGAAAAGCATCCTCATCTGGAACTGATTATGGAGCCTGGCAGCGCGTTTGCCTGGCAAACCGGTTTCTTGCTGGCTTCGG
>DVNA01000096.1 GCA_018714665.1 Candidatus Gallibacteroides avistercoris
GCTACACACGGAGAGCCCAATGACAAAAATGCCCATCCCCACACCTCTCAAAGCCAGTCGCTGGCCATGGTGCACAATGGGACCATCGAAAATTACCACATCCTGAAAAAAGCCCTGATCAAACACGGCTATACCTTCTCGACCGAAACCGATACGGAGGTGCTGGTGCAATTAATCGAATACATCAAAGCCACCAACAAATGCAACTTGTTCGACGCCGTTCGCGAAGCGTTGTTGCAGGTGGTAGGGGCATACGCCATTGCAGTGATTGAAAAAGGGAATCCCGATACGATTATCGTGGCCCGCAAAAGCAGTCCGCTGGTAATCGGCATCGGCGAGAATGAGACCTTCATCGCCTCGGACGCCAGCCCTATCGTAGGATTTACCGACAAGGTAGTATATCTGAAAGAGAATGAAATGGCTGTTATCAGCCGTAACCGTCCTCTGCAAATATCCTCCATCGCCGACAACCAACCCTCCCAACTCGACATCCAAAGATTACGAGTCAGTGTAGAGCAACTCGAAAAGGGAGGATACGACACCTTTATGTTGAAAGAGATTTTTGAACAGCCGGAGACGTTGAAAGATTGTATCCGCGGACGCATCGTCAAAGAGGGCAAGCGGGTCGTCTTGTCCGGAGTGATTGAAAACCGGAAGCGATTCATCCATGCAAACCGTATCGTTATCGTAGCTTGCGGTACTTCTTGGCACGCAGCGCTGATCGGCAAACGGGTCATCCAGGAGATGTGCCAGTTGCCGGTAGAGGTGGAATATGCCTCGGAATTCCGTTACGGAAACCCGTTCATCACCGATCGGGATATAGTAATCGCCATCTCTCAGTCGGGCGAAACGGCCGATACGCTGGCGGCCATACAACTGGCTAAAAGCAAAGGGGCTTTCGTTTACGGAATTTGTAACGTCGTAGGGGCTTCGATCCCCCGAAATACCGACTCGGGAACCTACATCCACGTGGGGCCGGAAATCGGGGTAGCATCGACCAAGGCCTTTACCGGACAAGTAACCGTACTGACGCTGTTGGCCCTTTGCATGGGTCAAATACGGCAAACCGTCCGACCCGAAAAGATAGAAGAAATTGCCCAAGCGTTGTTGAAGATGCCCGATACCATCCGGGAGACTCTTAAATTGAACGACGACATCCGACGACTGGCCAAGACCTTTACCTATGCGCACAATTTCCTCTATCTGGGACGGGGATACAACTACCCGACGGCGCTGGAAGGGGCTCTGAAACTGAAAGAGATCTCTTACATCCATGCCGAGGGATACCCTGCCGCAGAGATGAAACACGGCCCCATCGCGCTGATCGACGCAGAGATGCCATCGGTAATCATCGCCCCGAGCGACTCGCTGTACGACAAGATTGTAAGCAACGTTCAACAAATCAAGTCGCGTGGTGGATCGGTAGTGGCCATCGTCAACAAAGGGAATACCGCCATGGCGCAACTGGCCGATTATTGCCTGAAAATACCGGAAGTACCCGAATGTCTGACCCCGATAGTGATAGCGATACCGTTGCAACTACTGGCCTATTACATTGCCATATACAAAGGGCGGGATGTAGATCGACCCCGTAACCTGGCCAAATCGGTTACGGTAGAGTAGCCGTTGTCCAATAGACAGATTCTTTTCAACCATAAAAAAACGGTTGCAAGCGGGTATCTCTCCCTTGCAACCGTTTTTCTATTTTACAATCTATTCAGCCTCTCTTATTTGGAATAGGCAACGGATTCTATGACTACCGGACCTATCAGACCGGATGGCATAAGCGGCGTGTCAGGCGAGAAGGGATTTTGCGGTGCCCACGTAGGACGCTCATCCACCGGCAAACGACTATCGCCGATAAGCCGGTTTACCCAGGTATTGACAACCTCCACTTCCAACTGATTTTCACCGGCTTTTACAAAGTCGGTAATATCCAGCCGGTACGGTGCCGTCCACAGACCGCCCACGTATGTACCGTTTACCTTGACTTTGGCCATGACTCCTACTCGATTCAAGTTGACGTACAATGTCTCTTGTTCAGGCAAGTTATTCAAAGTAAATGTATTGGTATAGAACGCTGTTCCGGAATAATATTTAATGTTTTCATTCTCAACTGTCGCCCAGTCTTTTAACACATCGAATGTTACAGAGGGTTCTCCCCGCATCTGGGAATCAAACGAGACGGACCAGTTGTTGTTTACTTCTGCCAAAACGGTTGGCGAGGGGAAGTTATCTTCCGGGGAGGAGAGTGAAGATTTGTCGGCCGCACTCCGAAAGACGATAAATGCACTTTCAAAAGGTTCCAGTTTCAATGGGACAATGGTTGTATTTTTCCCCTGAACATAAGCCGGCAGGTTACGCACTTCACCCGTTGCAGGTTGCCACCACTCGGGTTGTTTGCCGGATACCCGGAACTCGGGATTGAACGTAATCGTTTGATCCGACTGGTTGGTCAGAAAATAAATATCCATGCCATTCAAGATGCGGTGCCCGTACAGGACAGGGACTTTATCACCTACCTTGCAATCGGGGATACATTGGATCATATCGAATACCTCCTGCATGGTATAACCATTCAAAACCATGCCCTTTCCAAAGCTGTTTTTCCCCTTGGCAGATTTGGCATCGCCCCACAACTCCTCGGCCATCCGGCAAACCTGTTGGTCGGCCTCGGGATAATTCTGCAAACTGGGTGAACGATTGGGTGCCGGCCCTAAAACGATTGCTCCCTCAGCAACCAACTCTTTGATTTTCGACAACAGCTCGGGACGCATCGTCTCCTGTCTGGGCAATACCAATACCCGGTATTGCGTTCCATGCGGCAAGGTGAGCATCCCGTCTTTTACGGTCATGTCGCGCGTTATCACCTCGGCGTTGATATAGTCAAACTGATAGCCCGATGGTAAGGCGGGGTCTGTTACACCGGTCATTTTCGGAGCATCTTCGCCGATAAAGTAGGCTACGTCGGCCACATTCAACCCTTGTTGCAGCATAAAATTACAACGTTTCAAGTACAACGTAAAGAGGTCGAGCTGAGAGAACCAGGTGTTATTCCGGTTGAATTCGTTACCAAACCAAGCGTTCAATCCCGGTTTTTTGCCTTCTGTCGGCTGCGATATATATACGTGCAAAAGCGTGTTGTTTATCCCCTCGGAAAAGAAGCGGTCTCCCCGCTGTTTCATCAATGCCGGATAACGGATAAAGGGCGGCCCGCCACAGGTAAACGACTCGGCCGACACCTTACTCTTTCCATAGATGTGCGCACACGAAGAGGCGGCCCGGTTTTCGATATTACCCAGATCGCCTTCGCTCCAAAACTCCCCGGACACTTCGTCGGATTGGCCTCCATATTGGAGAAACTCTCCTGGGAATCCCCAATGTCCGTAGTTTTCGAGCCAGGTGGTAAATCCATCTTTATGCGCCAGTTCGCGCAAAGCGCCGATATGGTCGTAAGCCAACCGGTCGGCCATCATCCGCCGGACATCCCACAAAAAGCGGTCCGACTGCTCCTGACTGCCTACCACCACTCCGCTGTAAACAGGCAAGAAAGGTTTGGGGTCATATCCGTAGCGCTGCTGGAAATCTTCAAAGAAATCATCTCCGAAATTTTGTCCACCCTTTTCGTAACTGTCAGAGACGATAACCTTCCAGGCTTTGCGATCTTCTGCCGGGATACGGCGGCAAAGCTCGCCTACGTATGCATCGTAATGTGCGGCTAAATGTTCGCGGCTCCACTTATCTACTTCCAATCCGATTCCATCTTCAATAGCCGGGCCATTCATCACCTGGGTGGGCAACATTCCGGTTCTCAAAACGATCCATTTACCTTCGGGCACCTCCCATGTCAAGAGATCGCCGTCCAGTTTATCGGAAATATCCATCACCCGATCTGCCGACACTACCAACGAGGCATCTCCGGGCTCCTCCTGTGCCGGCCACATATAATCCTGCCAGTAAGGCAACGGAGTCTGGTGCATCTTGGCCAGCGATTTTTCGGAATAACGTTCTACCAACGGAACAGCCGATAATTCCAACTCCCGGATACCACTTCCGGCTGTTGTGTTTTTAAAGACCAACCGAAACCGATTGCCTTCGGTAGGGAAAACAGTTATGGTAACAGGTGCATAAGGGTCGAATCCTACCTCCCGACCGGCATTGGTACGATTGATGACAAAACTCTTTAACAGGCGATAGTCGCCGTTTTCCTCTACCAAAAGATCGACCACATTATTGATAGGCGCTTCGGTAGTCTGTATCCGTACGCTGCGTAATGTGAACGGCTTATGGGGCAGAATGTCAATCACCGCATCGCCCGGTCGGGAAAACTGTACCGATGTTTCTCGATTTCCGTCTATCATGCGGGAGGCATTGGGAACAGACGATGCCAAGATACGGGCAGTTTGGGTATTCAATACCGGTACATCTATGGCAGGAGCCGGATAGGCCAACACCTTTACATCCTGAAACGGGCCCTCGGGCTTAGGCAAGGTAATCGATACTTTTTGCCCTCCCTGTACCTCGGTACGGGTAGTGGCCAAATAACGCATGGCCTGTTCGGGTTTTACCCACGGGCCTCCGGCCTGGCTCCATCCGGGACAGTTGAACATTCCAATATCGATACCCAATTCCGTGGCTGTCTTCAATGCCGTATGTACAATGTCGTACCACTCGTCGGTAAACATCCTTACCGGACCGGTCGGTGTCTCCTGAGGCGTTAATCCAATCTGGCCGATAAAGGCCCGATTGATTCCGGCGGCTTTCATCGATTGCAAATCTTTGACTACCCCCTCTTTCGATATATTGCCGGAAATCCAATACCAATATACGCTGGTCTGTACTGTATCGGGCGGTGCAATAAAGCCGCTTTGCAGCTGTTTCCCCGGCTCGTTACACGAAAAGAAAAAGAGAGAACAGACCACTACTGCCGAAATATTTCTTATCATCTTTTTCATCGTCTTTTCATGCGTTTATCTTATCCGTAAAGAATTTATAAAGGCCCTGCCACAAATTGTGGCAGGTTTCTTCCTTTTAATTAATATGCTTTTTTATACAACTCAATGATATCGGCCACAGAGGTTTCACGGGGATTTCCTCCGGTACAAACATCGTTGTAAGCCGCTACTGCCAACGATTGAATATCCTCTTCCTTTACCCCGATTTCATGCAGTTTCTGCGGAATATCGATGCTGATTGAAAGTTTCTTGACTGCATCAATCGCAGCTTTTACACCCTCTTTTACCGTCATGTTGGTGGTATCAACGCCCATGGCTTTGGCTATATCCAGATATTTCGGTGCAGCATTTGATTCGGCATTATACTCCATCACATAGGGCAACAGCAACGCATTGGCTACACCATGAGGAGTATCATAGAACGCCCCCAGCGGATGGGCCATGGAGTGTACAATACCCAACCCGACGTTTGAGAATCCCATCCCGGCGATGTACTGCGCCAGCGCCATCCCTTCGCGGGCTTCCTGGTTCTGGCCGTCATCAACGGCATTTTTCAGATGTTTGGCAATCATCTCAATGGCCTTCAATTCAAACATATTGGTCATTTCCCAGGCCCCTTTGGTGATATACCCCTCTATGGCATGGGTCAAGGCGTCCATTCCGGTTGCAGCTGTCAATCCCTTGGGCATCGAATACATCAATTCGGGATCGACAATCGCTACTGTCGGAATATCGTTGGGATCGACACAGACCATCTTCTTTCTGGCCTCCTCGTCTATGATAACGTAATTGATGGTAACCTCGGCAGCGGTACCGGCTGTTGTCGGCAGGGCGAAGGTAGGAACAGCCCGGAAACGTGTATCGACTGCTCCTTCCAAGGATTTGACATCGGCATATTCGGGATTATTCACCACGATACCGATTCCTTTGGCCGTATCGATAGCCGACCCGCCACCCAAAGCGATGATGAAATCTGCTCCCGATTTTTTAAATGCCTCTACCCCATTTTGCACATTCCTTATCGTGGGGTTAGCCTTCACATCGCTATATATTTCAAACGGAATAGCAGCCTGATTCAATACCTGAGAGATTTTATCCGCTACACCAAATTTTATCAGGTCCTTATCTGTTACGAAGAAGGCTTTTCTATACCCGCGACGTTTGGCCTCAACGGCAATAACCGAACGGCATCCTGCTCCAAAATAGGAGGTTTCATTCAATACAATTCTGTTCATAATCAATTTTGTTTTTAGTAGTTATTTTTTACATACGATCAGGGTGGATTGTACCGGATCAAGTGTCAATTGTATCCGGGTATAATCTTCTCCATTCACGTTCAGGTGTTCAAAGTTCTTTATTTTTTGGGTCTCTCCGGTATAGGGATTCCAGAGCGTCGGTTCCATCGTCCCCCGTAACTCTACCGGAGTGTCGACCCGGTCATCGCTCGAATTGGCAAAGAAATAGATATCGGTATCAGCAACCTTACGATGCAAATAGGAGAGCTCTCCTCGCCCGCTTTCAAGAATACCCATACGGGGAAAGCGAACATCGGCGGAGACGCCCAAACGGTCGAATGCCGAATGTAAACTCTTTTCGTCGATGTGGGCAATGAACAAGGACCGCCCCCCCTGAGCGTTCTCATTTACCGGAGAATCGGTTACCGCAGCAGGTTCTACGCCAAAAATCTCTTTTACCAATGCCTGTACCTCGGCATCCCGTCTGGGTTCTGACGAAAGATAAGGTAATTGTGTGGTGGCCAGAATTTTTCCGCCCTGATCATAGAAGGTTTTCAATTTTTTCAACGTCTCTACCGACATCACCTTTCCGCCGGGCATCACAATCACCCGAAAAGGATTTTTTTCCACACCGGGTACTGCACGACGGAGAATACCGCCGGTTACCTCGTAATCGTCCGTAGCCAGAAAATCGGGATGAACAAATATGAAATCTCGCCGTATCCGACGGGTAAAGAGGTCGCTCAACCGATAATAGTCGATTTCAGGCGATATGCGATCGCCCAACATGGATGCGTGCTCTTTGAAGGGATACCACCCCTGCAAGGCTTTTATCGGATAAATAACGGCCACATCGGTAGCCCTATATCCCTGCTGCAACATATACGAACAACGGGCCACGTAATCGTTATAGGGTCTCAAATCGGCAGCAATATCGGGATTATAAGCCGAGATCAGGGGCAATATGGTAACCGAGTCGGGATGGTACGAATACCACATCCCGTGCGGGATAACCCGGTTCACTCCCCGGGTAAACAACTCCATAATGGCACGATACATGAGTGTTTTATCAAATTTCTCGCGGAAGTTTCCGTATGCCTCTGCGGCGGTAATGTTACGTCCGTAATAATCGGAAGCGGAGCTGATCAGGTTATAGCCGGGACGGCCGTAGGTATAACCGTGTATCATATCCATCAGCGGTTGCTGCATATGGCGGTAAAACTTGAAAATATCGAAATGGGCATCGGGACACGCCTCGTAATTGGCAGGGGGATGACCTGTCAAGTCCAGCTTGTGTGCGACACACCATTCGGATATTTTGCGGGGAAATCCTTCGCCCAGCAGTTCGGCCCGGGTATTGTGAAAGGCCACACGGGCTGCGGCCGTTTCGGGCCCGATGTCGTACCACAAAGCCGGATAATAGGTCTGGGGATCGAAACCGTTGATCTCCTTGAATTTTTCATTCAGTTTCGGGGTCCATCCCCACGCGTGAAAGACATAGCCGACATCGTCGATGAATACGCGCTTGATGACATTCCCGAAATAGGAAGAGAGCTGCTCGGCATATTTATCGTAGGTCAACCCGATAAATTTATCGACCGACTCGGGATCCATGAAATCGACAACTCCGTCGCCATCGTCCACACAGGTAAAGAGCATAACCCGCCAAACACCCGACTTGGGGCTCCATTCCAACACACCCTCTTTCAGGGTTTCCGTCAGATCGATCCGCTCCAACGAAACGGTATCCATGGCCACAGCCGCCATCAACGTTCCTTGTGGAAGGGTCAGGCGGGCGGTTTTACCGGCCGATACCACCACCTCCTGTTTATCCAGTTTTTTACGCAACGCTTCGGGATAAAGTTCCCGCATCTGTCCCCCGGCTATCCCGCTGGGGAAATCTTCATCGTCGTACATAATCACTTCTTTGCCGGCAGCTTTCGATATTTCCAAAATATCTTTGTAACGTTCAAAATACTCTTCCGACAAAAAACTGGGAGTAGTTCCCGACACGATAACAGAACTGTTCTGCCAACTCGGACGGGAAGATACCGGCAATACGGCCACGCCTCCAAAACCGGATTCTCCATAAGCCTTATCTAACTGCTTCTCTATTTCCTGGCGGGTCAGATGGCCGTTCATATGCCAAAAGGGCATCGGATAATAGGCATTATCCGGGTGTTCGAATTCGCCTTTCCGTGGGCCGTTCATGGAACAGGAACAGACCGTAAGGAGTACACCCAAACCAATTAATGTTGCACGATATTTCTTCACTCTACCTATTTTTTACCTTTAACGACATACTCTCCGGCAGGGAGAATAACTCGATTTTTCTCCCATTTCCCGGTAAAATTCGATACCGATTCTATTTTCCCCGGCAAGATAACTTCGGCTTCTGTCCCTTCGGGAACGGTTACTGTTACGGCTATCTTACGTTTTTCTTGTTGAACGTCGGCCTTTATGAGACCATTTACCGACATCAACTGGGCCGATGCCTGGGTCAGGGTGCCCAGTTGCGGTTTTACCTCGAACCTGGCAAAACCGGGAGCGGTGGGACGTATCCCGCAGACGCATTGCGAAAGAAGGGTCAAAGGTCCTCCACTCCACGCATGATTTCCGGTACCGCCACCGAATCCCTGAGGGCCCAACCCCCATCCTTCCCACAAGGTAGTATAATAAGGATCATCGACCATCGGTTGATAGCGTCTCTTCATCCGATCGAGGGCATATTCGGGATAACCCATCTGGAAGAGGGCTTCAAGTACATATTTTTCCATGTAGGGGCTGGCATGCCACTCTTTTTGCAATACCTGGTAAATCTTGGGATACTTCTCTTTCGAGGCCAGTCCGGCTACTACGGCCATGGCTTGTCCCCGATCGTCGGTCTTTCCTTGATACGCCGGTGTACGGTAATCGCTCCCCGTCCAGAAACGGGCATCGAAATTCTCGGCTATGCGTTGCATCATCTGTTCGTTTTCTCGGGCATCGGCCTGTTTGTTCAGCATCAAGGCAAACTCGCGTTCTGCCTTTAAAGCCAGATAGTACCACGAGGCGGTCAGCAACTCCAAGTCGATATTTTCACCCCAGTCGCCCCACGACCAGTTACCATGCCGCGTTACGGGCATTCCATCTTCATCAACCTGCCAAACCTCATGCAGATAACGGTGCAGACGGTCGTAAACAACCGAAACAAACTCGTCGTTGGCACTGTAAAAATATTGGGTATAGAATCCGTAATATCCCACCGAGGCCAACATCTGCAACGGGAGTTCACTGCTCCAATTTCCGGCCGGGACGGGAGCAAATATCGTTCCGTCGGGACGCTGCCAATTCATCAATTCGTATATCCCCTTCAACGCCAACTGGTGGCTTTTGGGACAGAGGGCGTAAAAGGCTTCACCCAACTCGTTCACCTCGTCACCCCACCATTGGGCACGTTCGCGGTCGGGACAATCCATGTAGGTGTCGCGCATGGTTACATAAAGCGTGCGGGCCGATTTCTGCCACAGCCGGTTGTAAAACTCATCGTTACAAGAGAATGAGCCGACAAAATCGGTATCGTAACCGGTTTCCCGATACTTCACCTCCAACACCTTTACCCCTTCGGGGAGGATATAACGTACCTCATGTCCATTCATCCAACCGAAACTTTCATACTCCTGAATACCGTCGCGGGTAATGTATTCGGCCCGGACATTTTCTGGGCCCCCTCCCCGGTAATGGTCGGTAAACATCTCGATCATTTTCCCGGCCGGAGCCTCTACTTTCAAATAAGGTGTTATGTGGCAATTATAGGGCAAGGCGCAAAAAAGGGTATCGCCTTTGGACGACTTGCGTACCGATACATAATTGCGAAGGCCTGAATCTTTCCACAACGGGATGGGCCTTTTTATCAATTTATTGAAAGGGGCGGCCTCGGCCGGAACCAACTCGATGGCTACCCCCAGGTTCTTGTCGAACGAACTTCGATTCCATCCTACAATTTCCCGACGGGCATCGAAACGGATATTCGACTCGGGCAACCGATAATTGGGATGGGGAGCATCGGTATTCATATATGCCTGGTTGGGAGAGGTTTGCCAGGTACGGTCCGAAACGATTTCGATACCTTCGCCTTGACAATCGAACAACAGGGCCGCCCGACCGCTACTCAGGTGTGAAAAACCGTTCTTACCGAAATACCATAACAGGACGGCAATCGTATTCTCTCCTTTTTTCAGATAAGGTGCAATATCCACCTCGTCGTAATAGGTATCGGCCGGCGAAGGGCCTCGTTTCAAAGAACCTTCAAAGACAACCATTTCATCGTTGATCCACAACCAATACTTACTGTCGGCGGCTATTCGGGCTATTAATCGCTCGGGTACCCGGTCAATCGTTACCACTTTACGAAACGACTGCCACTCGTTGGTGGTGCTCTGTGCATGCTCGGACGAAATCCACATCGCTTTCCACTTCTGCTGCGATACGGCGGAAGAGATGTTCAGAAAAGAAAGCAGCCAAATAAAAAATATCGATATATGTTTCATATACAAATTTATTGAATGATAAATTTATATTCTCCCGAAGTCAAAGAATAGACGTTTTCTCCCTTCTGTTTTTTGCCTTTTACAGGAGCTTCGATGTTCCCCTCGGGCAAATAGAGGGTTGCCGTTACATTGGCCGGAATGTGTACGGAGTATTCCACCGCATCGCCCGAGCGTTTCCACTGGGAGACAATCTTTCCGCTCACGGCGTTGTATTCGCCCTTGACCCAATCCAAATCCTTGACGAAATGGGGGCGCATGATAACATTCTTGAACCCGGGATTTTCGGGGTCGAAATCAATTCCAGCCAACGAATTGTACATCCATGCACTGACATGGCCCATAAAGACATGATTCAACGAAGCATCGTTAAACCGAGGCGAGAGCAACCAGGTTTCAAACAGCGTAGTTCCGCCCATTTCGGTTACCCAATATCCCCACGAGGGAGCCGTATCTTTGGCCACCATCTTGTAGGCCATCTCTACCTCCCCATATTGGGTCAATACCACCGGTACAACTTTACTGCCGATGACTCCAAAATCCAAAGAGCAGTCGGTTGCCTTTACCACCTCTACCAACTTGTCAAATACTTTCTGTTCAGACTCTTCGGGGACAATGCCTAAATACAGCGCCAATCCCTGTGCAGTCTGGGTTCCGTTGGCATAGGTTCCGGTTTCGGGTTGGAGAAATTTTTGATTGATCAGTTTTTTTATTGTATCGGCCTTTTGCTGGAATGGCTGCGGGTCTTTACCCAAGATGCGGGCAAACTCGGCCATATTGACGTAATCGAGGTAATAATAGCACGACGAGGTATAGTCGTTGGGGGTTTGCGCCTTGTACGGCAACCAGTCGCCCAAACCGTAATTGAGCAATCCATCCACCTCCTTGGTTTGGAGATAACCCAAATATTTTTCAAACGCAGGATACAATGTTTCGATGATACGGGAATCGCCATAATAGGAATAGATGGCTCGGGGAATAATAAACAGGGCTGCATCCCATACCGGACCAATACCTGTACCGTATCCCCAACCAGCCGAAGGAATAATACCCGAAATGTCCCCTTCGGAACGTTGGTTGTCAATAAAGTCATTCATCCATTTTTCATAAACGGCTATTCCATCGTAGTTGAGCAGGCCCAAATCGACCGAAATGTGGGCATCGGCCGTCCATCCGTTCTTTTCCCGCTGCGGACAGTCGGTAGGAATACTATGCAGATTGCTTAGATACGAACGGTTGGTGGCATCCCATATCTTATTGAGCAGGTTGTTCGAACAGCTGAATGTCCCTACCGGATTGACATCGGTGTGGAAGAAGAGTCCGGTGAGACTCTCTTGGGTCAATGTGATGGGTTTGTTACTTTCCACCTCTACATATTGGAATCCGTGATAATTGAAACGCGGCTCAAAAATTTCCTCTTCGCCGGTCCCTTTCAAGATAAACTCATCCATCTGGAACACTTCGGACTTATCTACGGGACGGAAATAGATGTTGATATTTCCCTGCTCCAACCGACCGTCGGCTTTCAACAGCTCGCCATGTTTCAGAGTGATACGGGTACCCGCCTCGCCTTTTACCGCCAGACGCGACCCTCCGGCGATGTTTTCTCCCAAATCAAACACATACAACTTGTTGCTGAACGCTTTCATCGATTTGGGTTTAATCTCGCGTTCTACCCGAATGGCCGGCATGGTTTGCGCCTGCACAATAGGAGCCGGCGATTGGGTAAGTTGTGCGGATGTCCAACGGGAATCGTCAAAGCCGTTATTGTTCCATCCCGGCTGTTCGGCCGTAGCGTCGTAGATATCCCCACTGTACAGGTTGTTGAACGTAACGGCCCCCAGAGAGGTTTTCCAGGTCTGGTCCGAGGTAACGACAGATTCTGTCCCATCGGTATAACGGATACGCAACTCGCAAATCATCCGCGGACGATTGCGCCAACGGGCCTTTTCAAAATCCCACACGGCAACGGACTGGATATTGTACCACCCGTTACCCAACATGGCAGCAACGGTATTTTCGCCTTTCTGCAACTGCGAAGTGATGTCGTATGTCGAATACAATACGCGTTTGTCAAATGCCGTATAACCGGGATCGAGCATATTATCGCCCACTTTCTGCCCGTTCAGATAGAGCTCGTAATATCCCACGCCTGTTACATAGGCCCGAGCCGACTGAATATCTTTTTCTGCGGCAAATGTTTTCCGAAAGATAGGAGCGGCCCGGAAATCTTTATCCTTATCGTCCGTTATCCATTGAGCCTGCCAATCAGCGGTATTCATCTTGGCGGTTTCAAACCACGAAACGGGTGAGTCTGCCACGCGATTGTTATGCTTGTCCCAAACCTGCACATTCCAATAGTAACGGGTATGGGAAGCCAGCGGGATACCGGCGTAAACGGCCAACGAACGAGAACTTTTTATTTTGTCGGAGGTCCAAACATCGGCTTTCCCTTGTGCCAACAATTCAGGAGTGGTGGCCACCTGAATACGGTATCTCTTCTGTTCAAATGCGGGATCATTTCCCTCAAACCGCCAGGTAAAACGGGGAGAAGGATGATCGATACCAAGGGCTTGGTCCATATACTCGCAACGTAATCCGGTTATCTGTATATTTTCATTTACTCCGGAACACGCCCCCCAGGCAAATAGGGAGATGAATAAATAAACGGTAATTGTTGTCTGCTTGATGAGTTTGTGTGTCATTGCGTATATTTATTAAGGTTATTTTTTCGGCTGATAGTTGAACAGGTAACAAAAACGGCTATTGGGGGCCGTATCGCCATATTCCATACACTGCTTGATGTCACCCTCTTCCAACGGGATGTTGTCCATCCATTTAAACCGCAAGGAGAAAGGCTCTTTCGAATTTAGTGCCATTACTGACAAAGGTATAATTATTTCTAATTTATTCCCCTCTAAACGGTATGTTATTTGTTTTTTATTTCTCCAACTCCACCCTCCGCTACATTCCTGCAACCAGACTTTTCCTCTGGCGGGACTCTCTGCTTCGCTTACCCGAAACTGGAAATTCTCCCACGATGTATCCGAACGCCCCTCTATCCCGACAAACAGGTTCATCCAACAATCAGAAGCGTAAACAATGGGAGAAGCAGTTTCTACATAGAAATGGAGTTTTTTTTTCGTAACAGCAACCTTGCTCCGTACGAAATCGTTCCGTCCGGAGGCGTTGACCAGCTGACCGGTCCTTCCATATCCGAAATGGTTTCGGGGCTTGATATCTCCCCGGTCATCGAAATAGGCTTGTTCTATCTCTGCCCAACGAGGTTGTACCAAGACACCGTGTTGCCGGGTGGTAACCGGAGAGCCGCCTTTATACCGGCGGATGAAATCGGCCATCTGATAGTAGTAATTGTCGCCGAACCCTCCGCGCACCGGTTCTATGTCGCGGCTGAACTCTTCGTTGTATTGATCGACGAAATAGGTATCTCCCGGCTGGATGCGTTTTCCGGTCATGTATTGCGAAGCGCCGTCGTTCATGCGCATGGCAATCCACTCATTCCATCCCGTAATGAACACAAACTCGGGATCAACCTCGAATACCCGGCTCCACTGTTCGGCAAAGAAAGCACCGGAAGCGGTTGTCTGAGGGGTATAGTCGGGTTCTTTTCCGGCATGATAGCTTCGACCGATGTTCGACATCGGATGTGTGGCGGCCGCTACGCTGATCTCTTCTGCTTTTTCGGGACTTTCGTGCCAACCGTACCGCTGGGGATAATAGTCGCCCCACGTCCACCGATTCTTTCCGTCGCCAAACCACGCCTGTCCGGAGTCGAACCAGGTGCGTCGGAAGGTAAAGAAATCGGCCACCTCCGAGGATACTCCTTCGGGAGGGCACAATACCAACGGTTTTCCTTTCCAATAAAACCATAATTCCTTGTACAAACCGGGCTTGTAAAACTGATCGTACAATCTCTGTACGGTGCGCTGGGGATCTGAATTGATTACCGAAGCCAACTGCGGAGTGGTGCGCCCCTCCGACCGCATCCGGGCCATTACCCGGCAAAGGGTTAGCAACTGCGGCAGGTAAATACGGGCATTGGTATTGTCCAACAGCAATACGTCGATACCGGCATCGGCCAACAACTGGATGTGTTTTTCTATCACCCACTCGTCGTTAGAAACATAGTAACCCAAATAGGGTTCGCCCCAATGGTGAAAGGCGTGTATCGGGCCGTACTGGGGATGCTGCGGATTGTCTCGCAATAGCCTGGAAATATCATACGGACTGTTTTTATCCTGTTCGGTCGGGACAAATACACCCTCTCCCGGAGCATCGCCCCGATGGGTATCATAACCGTGTGCTCCCATCCACAGAAAATAAAAGATGCCGACCTTCTTTTCCGGCCGATACTCGCCATACTCCGACGCCGGCTTAACGGTACGGTTCAACGCATCCGTAGCCACCCAGGTGTCGGAGACGGAACGGGTATAGTGCTGGGCTCGCAGACTCGACACGCCTGCAAGGAACAACACACTACAAAGATACAGATAGCTCTTTCTCATCATTGTCTACTCTTTTCTGATACCGCTCTCCTATGCGATACGACAGTCTGATCTTAAAGGGTACAACCGATTCGATAATCTCCCGAAGAGAGTTCCAACGAAGTAGAAACTTCTCTTTCTTGACCGTTAACGGTAAGCTGTTGGGGGCTGACCGGCAACCAGACCGTAGCAGTACTCCCAACAGGGATATGCACATTCAGCGAGAAGGTGGTATCATCTTTTTCCCACCGGAGTTTTAGCGCTCCATAAGGGGTATCTTTGGATAGATCAACCCAGCTTATCCCCTCTACCAACCGGGGCTGAATAACGATGTGCTTGTATCCGGGGGCCTTTTCGTCGGTACGGATGCCGCCCAACGATTGATAGAACCAGGAACCGATGCCGTTGTAGCAGTTGTGAATCCGGCTGCGGTCTCCGTTCCAATGTTCCCACGTAGTAGTGGCACCGTTGTCCAGCATATAGAGGTATCCGGGATAATCGCGTTTTTTCAACATCCGGTAGATGAAATCGGCTTGTCCGTTCAGAACGGCCCACTCCGTCATAACAGGTATCCCCACCAATCCGGTTGCCAGATGGCCTTTGTATTTTTCGTCCGTTACCCGATACAGGGTATTGACGACGTGCGGAATCTCCTCCTGGGGCGTAACACCGGCCAGCATCGGATAAATCAAATCGATTTGGGTACCGGTACCATAACTTTTTTGTTCGTTGTCATAGAAGGTGGTATGAATCAAGGTATTCAACTCGTCTGATTGTTTTTCATACATACGGGCATCCTGCTCCCGCCCCAACAAAGCGGCAATCTTGGACATGGTACGGAAACAGACAGAAATGAAACAGTTATTGACCAAATCGACCGACTGCGGATGGGTCTGGTCAACGCCTGTGGGAGTAGCCCAGTCGCCTAGATACCAGTTCCGGTAGTCGGTATCGGGCCACGCTTTGAGCAAGCCCTCCTGCGTATATTTGGCTACATATTCCAGCCACTTTTGCATATAGGGATAATAACGCTCCAAGATACGGGAGTCGCCATAATTCTGGTAGGTGGCCCAAGAGGCCGTAATGATAAACCCGCACCAGTAAGGACCGCCTCCGGCGCCGTACGGATTCGGGGCCGTATGGGGCATACTGCCGTCTTCACGCATACAATCGGCCCAAGCCTGCATCCAGTTTGCATACAACGGAGCCAGGTTGAACAGGGTCTGGACGGTCTGCGTCGAGGCGTTTCCGTCGCCACCATATCCCAACCGTTCAATTTGAGGACAATCGACCATATAACCGCCCAACGTCAAACAACGCAAGGTATAATGAATCATGTTGTAGATGGCATTCAAGTCATCATCAGAACAGCGGAAAGTAGATTTACCGCTATAATCCGTATGGATGAGACTGGCCGTAATTGCTGTCAATTCAGGGGCCTGGGAAACATTTGAGAGTTTCAGGTAACGATATGCCTTGTAGTTGAATTTATTGATGAAATGTTCTTTCTCTCCTCCCGAAGCGATGTAATAATCTTCATAGGCACCATCCCGGAAGTTGCCTTTTTCATCCAGAAAATCGCAATAACTGATCCGTATTTTCTGGTTCGCCTGTAACGGAGGAAACTCGATTCGGGTCCATCCCGTAAAATTAGTCCCCATATCGAAAATCCAGGAGGAGTCGCCATCGGCCTTGTACGATACCGGATGGAACGTCTCCTGAATACGGTTCAATTCTGCCATTTGCGGGAGTGCCACATAATCGGGAATGGAAACTACTTTTACCTGCTGCCATTGAGCGTTCTCCAACGCTTCGCCTGAGAAATCTGGAAGCAACTCCGATGCAGTTACTATCTCTCCACCAAACCGGTGGGGCCGCCAATCGCCGAACGATTCGTAACCGCTGTTGCGTACCGACCAGCTCTGATCCGTAACAAGCAGAGGTTTCCATGTCCCTGCTTCCTGGGATTCCAACTGAGCTCGTACATAGGGTCCACCCGCTACCACACCGGGCAACCCCTCCTGATACCATCCCTTTCCGGCCAGGATAACGACGTCGTTATCGCCTTTTCGCAAGAAGTTGGAGACATCGTAGGTTACCACCAGCGAATGTTTGTTGAATTGGGATACCGCCGGAGACAACACGGCATCCGTAATATTCTTACCGTTGATATAAACCTCATGATAGCCTAAGGAGTTGACATGAAGCAATGCATTTTTCGGCCGCTTCTGACAAGCAAAACGTTTATACAACAACGGTGAGATGGATTTCCCCTGGGGTTGCTCCATCCCGATATAACTGGCTTGCCAGTCCTGCGGTTCTAAAAGCCCCACCCCAAAACGAGCCGGCTCGCTCCAATCCGAAACGGTTCCCGATTCATCCCAGACACGCACTTTCCAATAGCCTCCACTTCTGGATTGCAACGCCTGACCGTCGTAAACGATGCCATTGGATTGATTCGATACCACTTTCCCGGAATTCCAGAGATCGGCCTTTTCTTCTGTCAATCTGTTTTTCTCGGATGCTACCAACAGTTGATACGCGGTTTGCCCCGCCCCCTGTCTCGGGGATTGGAGTATCCAACTAAAACGGGGCGTCGTATTGTCTATGGCCAACGGATCGGACAGGTGATCGCATTTCAAATCCAAAATCTCAACGGAAGAGTTCGACAGACAAGCCATCAAAACAAATCCCAATAAAAATGTACTCAATAAATTTACCGTCTTCATCTTGTTTTGTGTGTTCTATATGTTATTTTAATTCTATATTCTGATACGGACGTATTATTACTGGGCCCAATAATCCGGAAGGAAGAAGCGGAGAATTTCTGCCCCATACTTTTATGGTACTGAATGTTGTCTTGCTATCCGGATTATTTTCATCACCAATCAACCTATTGGGCCACAAATTGGTAATTTTTATTTCCAAGTCATTTTTCCCTCCATGTACAGCATCTCCCAGATTTATCCGGTATGGTGGTTTCCATAAAATTCCCATATTTTTCCCGTTAATAATGACTTCTGCTATTTCAGCCAGGTTTCCCAGATCTAACTCCACAGAACTATTTGACCGTAGCCATTTTTTAGGTATATCGATCGTCTTTTTATACACGGCCGTACCAGAGAAATATCGCATAGATTCCTCTGGTAAGTTTGTCCAACTAACCAATTCATCCAAGTGTAATGAGTCTTGCGGAAAGCACAGATTCCACGGACCAGTTAGACGAATCGGCTGCGGGACGGATGATACCTGAACGCTCTTTTTCTTTCCTGAAACAGTTGTGTAGGTCAAACTCCCGGGAATGGGTGTTGTCCAGATTATTTTATCTCCATTTGTTAAAACCCTCGATACTGGCCAGGGTTGACTCATATCCAGAGTCGTACCCATTGGAAGATTCTTTTTCTGAATCTTTCCTGCTATCGAATAAACAATATGCAACTCCCTTTCCGGTCCTAAATCTGATTGATTTCCCTTTACAAGATTGTCATCAACGGGAATTTTCTTCATCCCGGACATAAATTGAGATTTTATATAATCCGTTACATCACAAATGGCATAACTTTGCGGTATATGACGAATATCTGCTTCAAATCTCCCATATACGGCATTTAATATTTCCAACGAACGAACGGCTCTTATCAGAATCTGCTCTCCCTCCTTGGCTCTTAATTCCTGCCGTTTTCCATCAATCTCACAGTCAATTCGCACCTCCTTTATATATCCCGGAGCCGGATCGGAAGAGCTTAGATTAAACCCGCAAAATAGATTTAGCGAACCATTACGAACACTATTCCGTATATTTTGTGTTACATCCACTAATCCAACAGGCATAAATGTACCGTATTCGGCCTTGATAATTTCCAGACCGGGAAATATTTCTTCTTCCGGTTTATTTAATTCAATCTTAACATCAACAAAATGATTTTTTTCTTTTTCCAGATTTCTGAAAACGACAAAAAAGGCTTCGTCCGATTCAAAATGAAGCGGTATATCGGTAGTTCCGTTCCCATTGTCTTTCCAAACAGCTATCTCCCTGATCTCTCCCGTTTCCGGATTCCATAATTCCGGTTGTTTACCTCCAACACGAAACCGGCAAATCTCATCAAGACTCTCTTGTCTGGCATTATCTACAAAGTAGATATCCACCTCTCCATCCCTACGATGTGTATAACTTATATCCTTGACAAATCCTTTTGAGGTAGTAAAATCTGAAATAAAGTTTTTTTCCTTGACAAGCTCCTGTATTGAAATATCTTTTATTAACCCTTTTCCCCACAATGATTTAGCCATTTTCATAAGTTTATTATCGCAATGTGGATAATCTTCCAGACTCGGCGATTTTTGAGGCTTTTTACCAATTACCAATACATTATTCTTTACCAGTTCTTCTATCTTGGATAGTACTTCCGGTGTCATCCATACAGATTCTGGAAGGACCAGAATACGGTACTCTGCCTGAGAATCGGTTCGCAAAACACCATTCTGGGCTGTTAATTTCATCATTTTATCGGTACCAATCAGGTCATAATCAAAACCCATTGCGGAGATTTCGGATAACAGAGTTGCATCATTTGGTGAGGCCTCTCCGGTAAAGACCAAGACATCTGCAACATTTTTACCTTGTTGGAGCAGATATTGTGAACGGGCTATATAATCAAGGAATGCTTTCCCCTGTTTCCACCAGGTATTCAGTCTATTAAATTCGAGACCGTTTCCGCCCATCGTATAACCTGGACCTACGTCTCCCGGTTGATGGGTATAGGTATGAAAAATGATTCGATTTATACCAGTTGTCCATACCCGATCTCCCAGATTTTTCAATGTAGCCGGATGTTCAAGCCAGTTTGCATTGCCAGTAAAAGACTCGGCTCCTGCTATCTGGGTTCCGTTTAAATGTGCACACGAAGCAGCTATTTTAAGCGACTGAGAAGAGAAAAAGTCTCCCGTCCAGAACTCTCCCATAACAACATCTCCCGCATCTCCTATATTCATACTATTGAATGGTCCCCAATAAGGTTCCACTGAAAGTATCATTCCA
>DVNA01000097.1 GCA_018714665.1 Candidatus Gallibacteroides avistercoris
CGGATCAGAAGGTTACAGGTTTGAATCCTGTCGGAGTCACCAAAGCGGTTGTTTAATCGGCATCCGCTTTTTTTGTATATATTCTCTTTTCCCTACTACAATGAATCCAACTCCAAAAGCTTTTACAGGTATATCGTAAAGTTTGCGTCGAGAATGATTTTTTCAATCAAAAAAATACGGGAATCCGCCAGTGGGGGATTCCCGTATTAATGCACATATATTGCTATGTACTATTTCTTTACAGAGAACTTATAGATACATTCGCTGGTATATTTTTCTCCGGGGTTAAGTTGTGCTGTCGGCCATTGAGGTTTATTAGGCGTATCGGGGAATTTCTGTGTTTCCAGACAAGCAGCCGTACGATATTTGTAAACAATGCCTTTCTTACCGGTCAAGGTTCCGTCCAGGAAGTTTCCTGCATAGAACTGGATACCCGGTTCTGTGGTATATACGTCCAATACAATTCCGGTTGAAGGACATTCGAGCGTAGCAGCTACCTGATTGATGTCTCCCTTGGTATTCAATACCCAGTTATGATCGTATCCCTTACCGTTTTTCAGTTGTTCGTTATCGTTATCGATACGAGCACCGATGGCCATTGGAGAGGTAAAGTCCAGATCGGTTCCTTTTACAGAAACGATCTCGCCAGTGGTCATAAAGGTAGAATCGATAGGAGTCGTTTGATCTGCATTGATGGTCAGTATAAAATCGGAATTAGTATTCTCAGGATTACCCGACAGATTGAAATATGAGTGGTTGGTAAAATTTACTACGGTCGGTTTGTCGGTTTCTGCTTCATACTTAATATCAAGAGCATTATCATCTGAGAGCGTAAACGTTACCTTGTAGGTCAGGTTTCCGGGGAATCCTTCTTCTCCATCTTTGGAGAATCCGGTCAATTCAAGGGTCTGATCATTTAACTGTTTGGCATCCATCAAAGCATACTGAAACCCGTTAGGACCACCATGCAAGCAGTGAGGACCATTATTGGCAGGCAACTGATAAGTCTGATCGCCGATAGTAAACTTGGCATTACCGATACGGTTGGCATAACGGCCGATGGTGGCACCGAAATCTTGCGGATACTTTTTATAATCCATAATAGAGTCAAAGCCCAATACAACGTCCTGGTTGTTTCCGTTTTTATCCGGGACAACGATAGAAACGATACGGCCACCGAAGTTCGTAATACAGACTTCCATATTGTTTTTGTTTTTCAATACGAACAAATCGGTTTTCTTACCGTCTATTTCACGCTGAAAATTTGATTTCAACAAACCAGAAAGAGTAGGTTCTTCTTTCGGTTGTTCTGTACACGCTGTCAAAACGAGCAGCAGTGTAGCAAAGGTCAAAAAAAACTTTTTCATTGTAGATGTTATTAAAATTATCTCTTTCTTCTTAATCTGAATCAGGTGCGAAGATAAAACATTTTTTTTATTTAATATGCTCTGTTTTGTAAGATAAAATTAGAAACACTTCATAAGTATTTGATATTATAATATTTCTACAACATATAAAAGAGCATATCTAAAATCTGGTACCATTTTAGTATTATTGTTTGTTTTTGAAAAATCTTATCTCATTTTATCACCACTATTATAAAGCAGAAGCTTTCTCCTCATTTGGTCAATCGTATTTTTTCATGGTAAAAATAGTTTACTATGACCGGTTTGCCTTTTTCCGAACGTCCGTAGGGCAAATCGTTTATTCTATATGGAAATCCCTGTACATTGGCATATTGAAAAATATCCTGTTCCAATGACTGCCAATAATCTACTCTTTTCCTATTATATATTTCCTCGTATAACGGAAAGAGGGCGGAATGCTTCTGACGGATATACATCATTATCTCTCCCTTGAACTGTCCTCGCAAATTCAGGTTTTCTAGCCATATCAAATCAGCATAACCTTTTACTTCCTCGATAATTGTCTTCAAATCGGTTATTCCCGGAAATATCGGCGAGATGAAACAGACGGTTCGGATACCTGCTTCATAGACTTGACGCATTGCGTTCAGGCGACGTTCTATACTCACGGCGTTATCCATATCCGCACGGAACTGCTCGTCAAGCGTATTGACAGACCATGATACCGTTACTCTTGGGAAATGCTTCAACAGGTCGAGATCGCGCAGAACGAGATCTGACTTTGTGCATACCATAATCTCAGCATTGCTTCCTCGCAGTTCTTGGAGTAATCTGCGGGTGCGGCAGAATTGTTCCTCATACGGGTTGTAACCGTCCGTAACGGAACCTATCACAATACGTTCACCGTCATATTTGTGTGGATTCGTCATCGGGTTCCAGTTCTTTACGTCCAGAAACGTTCCCCACGGCTCGGAATGCCCGGTGAAGCGTTTCATAAACGATGCATAACAATACTTGCAGGCGTGGGGACAGCCCACGTACGGGTTAACTGAATATCCTCCCACAGGCAGTGAGGATCTGGTCATAACGCTCTGCACTTTTATTTCCTTGATTTTCTCAGTATTCATTATATGCGTTTAATAAATTGTTCCGGTAATTCCTGAATCATCCTTTCTTCGCCCATTATAGGCCGTAAATCTTCTTTCATAAACACGGGAATGCCCCGTGTTTTGGCTTGGTCGGCAATGTGAAGTACCCATTCGGGACGGGAATCTGTCTTGCCTTTCCGATATCCAGTTTCCGTACCTATGACAATCCAGTCGATGCCCTCAAAATCTATCTCGCCGATTTCATCGAATATAGGTTCAAAAGTTACGTGGTAATGCTTGGCTTTGATATTTCTTTTCAAATCGTCCAACCTGCTTTTTTCAGAACTTCGCGTGACGGTCACACCCATCCATACATTGTCGTCATCCGTCTGAAAATCTCTGCGTTCCATTCAGACTTCCAATCAGAGAAATCACTCATTCCGGTCATCAGCCATACGCGAGGTTTGGGTGTGTCTATGATGTGTAGCTTTCGCTCCATGTATTTCGGGACGGAAAAGTCGTCCGTGATATGAAAGCGGTGACAATTGTTACAGGCATAGCAATAGCTGCACCCGATAGAGCAACCCACCACTATGTTCATATTCTTTATCAGGGATTTTATGCAGACACTCATAAAGCAATACGTTCTCCATCTTCCGGTATAATCAACCGGTTCATATCAATACCGTGGTGTCTGGCCTCATTGCTCAGGATTCCGCGCGTTGTCTGGCAATGGTCGATGGCGTCCATGTGTACGGCAATCAGTTTGATGTGCGTTGGCAATGTTTCAAGCATAGCCATCACCTCTTGTTCATCGGGAATGATGCAACCGTCTGTTTTGGAAAATTCAGGGAATACTGCACCTCCGCTATTCACGACAATATAATCGGGACGGTACTTTTTCACGGTATCGAGAATGCACGGTTCCCATTTACTGTCGCCCATAATATAAAGAGTCGGAAGCTCCTCTGCCATCAGCACATAGCCCGACACGGGACCCATCATCTGACCTATCTGTCCGAACCCGTGATGGCCTGTAATGCGGTGGATAGTCAGACGGCCTATGGTCGTGCTATCTTCAATCGATTCCACGTTTGTAAAACCATCTTCCATAATGGAAATCTTGTCTTGCGGCTGGGTATAAAAAGGAATGTTCTTCGGCAGATGCTGCTTTACGCTCGGCTCATAATGGTCGATGTGATTATGGGTAAGCAGCACCATATCCACGCCTTCGGTAATTTCGCTGATAGGCATTACCAGATGCACCCTCGGACTCTTATATACGCCAAGAGCAGATTGCAGAGTTCCCTTGCCGGCGAATACGGGATCAACGAGGATGGTATATCCGGCATAATTAATTTTCAAGGTGGCACTACGTACCAGCCTGATAATTGCTTTTTCGCTCATGATGATATGCTTTTTATGTATTTATCAGGTACAAAGTTCGGAAGAATAGGCCAATGCCTTTATGCCTTAAAAACAAGAATATATGCCATTTTGATAAAAGAATGATGTATATTTGCAGAAAGCAAGAAACAAGAGAAATGAAAACGATAATTAATCCAGAAAGACTGGTCAGCGTTCCATTCAGCAAGACACAGTGCGGTGTAGATTTCTACATCAATACCGGCGAGAGCAAGGATATTTGCGGTGTCTTGACCGAGCATCAGACATTCAAAACGGATTTTTTCAGTTTTTATTTCTTTCGCCGTGCCAACGGATATGTACTGCTAAACTTCCGCAAAGTGGAGTTACGGGATGATATGGTGCTGCTTCTGTCACCCCATCAGCAACAGGAATGGCACGTGGACGAGGCTGGGTTGGACTACACCTTTCTTATCTTCCGTGAAGACTTTATGCGGACATTCATTGCAGACAAATTTTTCGTATATCGACTGCTGTATTATTACCAGACAGACACGCCGCCGTATCTGTTTGCCACACCAGAAGATCTGTCGGAATATATGTGCCTTTTAGGAAAGATAAAACAAGAACTGCGGCATCCGGTAGCAGACACCTACAATCTCATCGTATCTGTGCTTTACTATCTATTGGTAATTATCAACCGGACATACGCCAAAGCCTACCATTTGCCTGTTGAGGTACCGAAAAACAATTATGCATTTCAGTTTAAGGATTTGCTAGAAAAGCATATTCGCACGGTACAACGTGTTCAGGAGTATGCTGATATGCTTCGGGTGAGCCGTATTACATTGAACAACTCCGTAATGGCACAGTTCGGAGTGTCTGCTACGCACCTGCTCAAACAACGTCTTTTAGAAGAACTGAAAAATGAACTGCTGTTTTCTAACCTAAATGTAAGCCAACTGGCAGACGAGTTCCACTTTTCCGATCCCAGCCATCTTATGCGCTTTTTCAAACAACAAACCGGCAAGACATTCACTCAATATCTGACGAATTACAAAAGGGGAATATATGAATAATAAGTCTCATATTTGGACAAATGGACGCCATGGCGTTTAATTATTGAATGTCTATATTTTTCGTTACAAAGATTCGTTCTGCCAATCTTTTGGAACTCCTATCAATTCGAACGGCTGGGCATCGGTAATCTGAATATCATAAAAGTTACCGACAGAAAGGTGCGAACGTTTCTCCACCAATACCTCGGGATCTACCTCGGGAGAATCGTATTGGGTACGACCGACGTAATAATCGGAATCTTCCCGGTCTATCATCACCCGAAGGCTTTGCCCTATCTTATTCCGGTTAATTTCGTATGCAATCTCTTCCTGAATGGCCATCAATTCATCCAACCGCTCCTGTTTGACCTCTTCGGGAATTTCATCTTTATAGTGCTTGGCGGCATAGGTTCCCTCCTCTTCGGAATAGGCAAAGGCTCCCATCCGTTCAAAACGGGCCTCTCGGACAAATGCTTTCAGTTCCTCAAAATCCTGTTCTCTCTCGCCCGGATGCCCTACCATCAGGGTAGTCCGCAAATGGATGCCGGGAACCTCTTGCCGGATACGCGCTATCAAATCAAGGGTCTCCTGTTTGGTTACTTTCCGCCTCATCTTTTGCAGCATCGGATCGCTGATGTGTTGCAAGGCTATGTCGAGGTATTTGCAAACGTTGTCCCGTTGGGCCATCACCGGCAAGAGGTCAAACGGGAATTGAGACGGATAAGCATAATGCAGTCGAATCCACTCCACACCCTTGATGTCGGCAAGGCGATTCACCAGTTCTGCCAGCCGAAACTCTTTATAAAGGTCATATCCGTAGTAGGTCAAATCTTGTGCTATGAGTTGAAATTCTTTAACCCCCTGATTGGTTAACAGAAGCACTTCTTCTTCGAGCGATTCGATTGAACGAGACTTGTATCTTCCGGTAATAATCGGGATTGCGCAATACGAACACATCCGGTTGCATCCCTCTCCTATCTTTACATAGGCATAATGGGAAGGGGTGGTCAGAATGCGTTGCAACGACAACTTCTCATCGTAAACTTTTCCCAGGTCTGTCAGCAGGTTCTGCCAGTCGAACTTTCCGTAAAACTTATCCACCTCGGGGATCTCTCCTGCCAGCTCTTGCAGATAGCGTTCAGAAAGGCACCCCATCACAAACAGTTTTTTTATCTTCCGTTGTTTCTTGGCCTCTACCAGATCCAAAATCATCTCAATAGACTCCTCTTTGGCATCTCCGATGAACCCGCAGGTATTGACAACAACAATCTCTCCCGACACCTTTTCCGCATCGTGAAACACATTATAGCCATTCGCCTTGAACTGACGCATCAAACGCTCTGAATCAACCAGATTTTTTGAACATCCCAACGTAATGATGTCTACCCGATTTTTTACCATAAATTATTCTACCCTTAACATGGAACGACAAAAATACAACTTTTTCGCGGAACTCTGTATGAACATCGTTTTCGATACAGCTGTTATTACAACAAAAAAACAACATTGAAAAACCTGAAATTTTACCTACTGTGTATACTGACCGGTGCCGTAACAGGAATGGTTACGGTTCCCTACCGATACCTGCTCGTAAAATCGGCCACACTGCGGGAGATTCTTTTCGCGCACGACGTACCGGTATGGAGGCATCTGTTGGCTCTTGCAGCCATGTGGCTGGTGGGAATGTTTATCTACCGGATCGTCAAACGGTTCCCGATGATCTCGGGAAGCGGCATTCCGCAAGCCGAAGGTGCCGTAAACGGCCGTTTCTCTTTAAAACAACCCTTTAAAAATTTATGGGCCAAGTTTACCGGGGGATTGCTGGGTATCGGTATGGGTCTTTCGTTGGGACGCGAAGGGCCTTCGGTACAAATGGGGGCATACATTGCCAGATTGATCGGAAAATGGAGCCGTACTGGGACTGCCTACCAAAAATATTTAATTACCGGTGGTGCCAGTGCCGGTTTGTCGTCGGCATTTACCGCCCCTTTGGCTTCGACCATTTTTGTGATTGAAGAGGTGGAAAAGTTCGATTCTGCCAAAATCGCCATATCGTCGCTCTTAGGAGGTATTACCTCGGGGTGGATTGCCAAAGAATGGATCTCCGGAAACGCCTATGCCCTTATCGATACATCGTTTCCCGAACGGTTGGAATTTATCTCGGCCATCCCGGTATTTCTGGGTTTTGCCTTGTTGTTGAGCTTCATCGGGAAATCTTTCAACTGGCTAACACTTAAAATGCAATCGGGATGGATAAACTCTCGAATAAACACTGCCATCAAGATTCTCGCCTTAGTAACAGTTACCTATATCATCGGATATTTCTTTTCGGACTTGGTGGCCGGAGGAGAAAGTTTTTTGCTGAACCAGGCTCTTTCTGTGGAAACGGGTATCGTTTTTTTGGGTGGCATTATTATTTTAAAACTACTGTTTACTCCATTCTGTTATTCGGCAGGATTTCCCGGAGGCATCTTTCTACCCCTGCTGGTTATCGGAGGGTTAGCGGGCAAATGGTACACCTTGTTGCTGGCCCGTTGGAATATCATCGATATACATGATTTCGGTTTTTTTATGGTCATCGGGATGTCCGCCCTGTTTGCAGCGGTCGTCCGATCCCCTATTACCGGGTTCATCCTCATTTTGGAGATGACGGGCAAGTTCTCGATCTTCTTCCCCATGATCGTGGTGGTAGGTTTGACCTATTTCATCAGTGAGATATTGGGTGTCAAACCTATCTACGACTCGCTATATGAGCGGTTGCTGCCTCCGGACATCCGCTCTTCCCAGGAAAGGATAACCGTACCGTACGAGGTCGGGGTGAACTCTTATTTGGATGGGAAACGATTGGCCGATATACAACTACCCCGCTACTGCCAAATTACAAGCATTGTCCGTAAAGGTAAACCGATGCCGTTAAAAGAGACAAAACTCCATGCGGGAGACAGTATCGAAATAGAGCTTTTCTCAAAAGATCTCGAAACGTTGTACCGTTCGTTCAGAAGTTTGGCAAACGAATAAAGCAAGAATATCCCTTTTTCGGTATTTCAAATTAATTGTTATCTTTGTCGGCGGAAATTTCTTTCGGCAAATGAAACCCTATTTCTGGATAGTTTTTCTCATCATCTTTTCTGGACTTATCTCTTTCTCAATAGAGAACAAGGAAGATTCTTTATTCTCGCCAATCAAACAACACACGTTACAAGATGATATTTTTCTGGAAAAAAAATTGACAATTCGTTTTTCGGAAACACCGATTTGTCTATTAAACTTCAATGTGCGGAGAGGCAATAAGACAAACCTCCTGAAAAAATGGACCCGCCACGAAAGCGCGCTGTCTTCTTCCGGAGATAACGATATAAAACAAAAACATCCGTACAATCAGGAAAAAAGTTGCCACGCTTCGCTCTTTTCTCATTACGACAAT
>DVNA01000098.1 GCA_018714665.1 Candidatus Gallibacteroides avistercoris
AATATTGAATCTTGATTTTTAGAAATGTTCTTAATATTAATAGAAAATCAAAGATAATAAAAAAGATATGGAAAATAAAATCTGTTGTATTATTCCTAGTTTCAAAAAAGTCATTTGGAAATCATTTTTTACTTAGCGTAAAAATTTTGATAATTATGCTTTATTAACTTTATAATGTCTTATATATTTTTAAAAGGGATTATATTTGCTTCCATATATGAAATTCTGTTTCAAATATGGAAAACACAAAGGTTGATATCAGCGTAGAAGAGTCGTATAAAGTACCGAATCTGGAAAAAGGAATTGCCGTGCTGGAATTGCTTTCGTTTGTAGGAGGCGGTATGACGTTGCAGGAAATAAAGGTAGAATTGGAAATTTCTCAGACAACCGCTTATCGTATATTAAACACATTGGTACGTCGGGGATATCTGCTTTACAATGAGACTTCTAAAAAATATCGATTATCCCGAAAGATGCTGACCGTAGGTTTTCGTGCCGTGCAAGAACACAATTTGCTGGAAGTGGTGTTGCCCCGTTTGCGTCAGGTACGCGACAAAGTGAAGGAGACCGTATGCTTTGGCGTATTGGGGGCAGAAAAGGCGCTGTTTATAGAACAGGCCTTGGGAACACATCCGTTTTGTTTTGTCCTTTCACCCGGAAAGGTAATAGATTTGCATTGTTCTGCCCCCGGAAAAGCTATCATGGCGTATTTGCCGGCCAATATAAGGGATACCTATTTGGCAAAAATGGATTATAAGATATACAATGCCAATACCATCACAAACGAAAAAGATTATCTGGAAGAGCTTGCCAATGTGCGTTTAAAAGGATATGCCGTTGATAACGAGGAGGAGATGAGCGGAGTAATCTGTATCGGAGCTCCGGTTATGAACTACCACGGTTATCCGTGTGGCAGTATATGGATTTCCGGGCCCAAAGACCGGTTACCCGAAGAGTCCATCATTATGTATGCCCGATGTATTATGCAGGCCGCAGAAGAGATCTCGTTTGAAATGGGATATACGAAAGATTAAGTTTGACCCTGTTAAAATAAATCGATCATGAATACACATAGCCATATAAAGAGATGGTTTGCCTCCGTTGTTTTGCTGGCAGCGGTATCATCGGGAGCATTCTCCCAGCAGGATGCAGAAACGTCTCCTTTATATGTTACCGGTATCGCCCAAACTGATGACGGGAACTTTATGGTAACGGAAAAGGGGCTGAAACAAGCTGTCTTATATTCTCCCGATTTTGAGGTTGTAAAAAGGTGGAGCCTGGATGATCTCCCTACCGGAGTAGAGGTAAAGGGCAATAAAGCATTTGTTACCACTTTCGGTGACAAACCGGGAAGTGTGCATTTCCTGGATTTATCGACTGGAAAAATAGACCAGTCGTTTGTAACCGGATCCGGGGCCAATGCTCCGGTTGTCAATGCTGCCGGTGATAAGTTGTATGTCTTGAACCGTTTCCAGGGAACCGTTTCGGAGATCGATTTATCCAATCCTCAGAAAATGAGGACGGTTTCTGTGTTGAGAGAGCCTCGTGGTGCTGCGTTTGACCAAACTGGAAAGTATCTGTTCGTAACCAATTTCTTGCCGCAACAACGGGCCGATCTGGATACGGTAGCAGCGTGTGTTTCCGTCATAGAGATCGCCTCGTTCAAGAAAATAAAAGATATCCAGTTGTTTAACGGTAGTAATGCTTTGAGGGGAATTTGCGCTTCGAGCGATGGTAAATACATCTTTGTAACACACAATCTGGGACGTTTTCAGGTCCCTACCAGCCAGTTGCAACAAGGATGGATGAATACCAGTGCCATGAGCGTGATAGACGCCTCTACGTTGGAATACTTGGGTGCCGTACTTTTGGACGAGCCCGAACGCGGAGCTGCCGGAATCTGGGGGATTGCCGCTACTCCCGAAAAGTTGCTGATTACCCATTCGGGGACACACGAAGTCAGTGTAATAGATTATCCTGCATTTTTGAAAAAATTTGAACAATATCCCGATAAGACAAAACTTTCATACGATTTAATGTTTATGAACGGGCTGCGTCAACGGGTTGCGTTGACCGGGAACGGGCCTCGGGAATTCGTTGTCTGCGGCCAGAAAGCCATTATCCCTACCTATTTTTCCGATACGTTGAATATTGTTTCTTTGACAGACAATAATATCTCTATCAAAGCCGTGCAACCAGGACGGATAGAGAGCCGCATACACAACGGCGAAAAATATTTTAACGATGCCGTTCATTGCTTTCAAGGGTGGCAATCCTGCAACGGATGTCATCCCGGGGATGCTCGGACCGACGGGATGAATTGGGATTTGATGAACGACGGTATCGGTAATCCGAAAAATTGCAAAAGTATGTTGTATGCGCACGTAACGCCCCCCTGTATGATTTCCGGTATCCGGGCCGATGCCGAGGCTGCCGTGCGTGCCGGTTACAAGTTGATACAGTTTACCGATTTGCCCGAAGATTTTGCCTGTTGTGTCGATGAATATTTAAAATCGTTGAAACCGGTCCCCAGTCCCTATCTGGAAAATGGAGAGTTGAGCGAAAAAGCCGAGAGAGGCCGTAAGGTATTTGAAAAAATGGATTGCGATAAATGCCATTCAGGACCCTATTATACAGATATGTCCATGCACCGGATTGGCGAGGATGTGGAATTTGAAAAGGGATGGGATACTCCCACCCTGATCGAGGTGTGGCGCACGGCCCCTTATCTGTTTGACGGACGTGCCGCTACGATAGAAGAGATGCTAGAAGTGCATAAACACGGGCTCGAAAAAAAGAAAATATCGAAAAAAGAGTTGGAAGAGCTGGCAGAATACGTAAAATCGCTTTGATGCGTTTGATGCGAAAGTAAAGAGGAACAACAGGTATGAGGAATGTACGAGTAAAATATGTTCGAGTAGCGGAGAGTGCCGATTTTATTGCAATGGCAAACGGATTGCTTGCAGCCTACCGGTCGGAAGCTTTTCCCATCAGGATGGTGTTTTTCAGCTCTCCTGATAACAACGACTCTTTCTGTTTGCAGAGAGCTCAGATATACGATGTTGTAAGACAAAAATATGGCGACCGTAGTCCGGTCGTTTCATACGTGGCGCAGAAACCGTTGGACGGATGCAGCATGGTACTTGAAGTCCATGAAATTTTCCTAGAAAAGGAGGATTGCTTGGCATATAAACAGTGCAATAATTTCCCTTACATTGTATTGACCGGAAAAGAAGGCAAGTCATTGTTTCTGGGTGCAGTTTGGGGAACAGATGCCAACGACCCGGTACAGAAGCAATCCGAAGAAATATTTTCACAGATTCAGCAGATTCTGAACCAGGAACAAATGCCGGTAAATACCATTGTGCGGCAATGGAATTATTTGGAACGGATTACCGGATTTGAAGGCGATGAACAGCGTTACCAGGCCTTTAATGATGCCCGTTCACTCTTTTATGCGCAGACGGAATGGCCGCAGGGGTATCCTTCGGCTACGGGTATCGGAACCCGCCGGGGAGGCATACAGGTATCGTTGCAGACCTATCTTCCCAAAGAGGGAGAAAAACTTCCGGTAGCCTTGGACAACCGGTTGCAGATAGCTGCCCACAGTTATTCGCAACAGGTGTTGCTGGGTGAAACGAATAGCCGTTTGAAAACCAAAACAACTCCCAAATTTGAACGGGCAAAGTTGCTGTTTACTCCGTCGGGAAAACTGGTTTATATCTCTGGAACGGCTGCAATTCGGGGGGAAGCGAGTTTGGTGGATGCCGATATTCGGCACCAGACATTGGCTACGTTAGAAAACATAGAGCATCTTATCAGTCCCGATTCGCAGCGTTTGGCCGGTATTCAGCATCCAACTACCGCCCGGATAACGGGTTGTCGGGTATATGTGAAGCATCCCGAAGATTGGGAAGATTGTAAGGCCGTTGTCTCGCAGCGATATCCGGATCTTCCGGCCGTTTACATCGAAGCGGATATTTGTCGGACCGAGTTGCTGGTAGAGATAGAGGGAATAGCCTTTTTAAACGATTAATTAAATACAGAAATGAAAATAACCGCATTAAAAAACGTCTTGTTGCTGACAGCCGCCCTTTTGATGGGAAGCTGTTGCAATAATGCAGAAAATGCACAAAACACAGCAGTTATGAAAGAGAAAGAACCTTACAAGAAAAAGTACACGAATGCCGATTTTTACAAAGACGGCGTGTTTCAACCCGAAGTGGCCAAGAAGGCCTTTTATGATATGTTCGAGTATTATGACTATCCTATCACACCGTTGTTGGAAAAGGATGCCTGGTACACCGATTTTGGTTTGGGCGATTTTGAAAATTGCGGTATGGGGGGAATTTTCTGGGTCAATGATTCAGTAAACGGCTATTTTGCCCATGATATTTATCTGCTTCCCGGACAGATGATAGCCGAACACTCTCATGTAAAAACCTCCTTCCCGGCCAAAATGGAGAGTTGGATGGTCCGTAACGGCAGTTGCTACAATTTTACCGAATTGGGAGAA
>DVNA01000099.1 GCA_018714665.1 Candidatus Gallibacteroides avistercoris
GTTGAACCTCTCAAATAGATATCCGGAAGGATTTCTTGTACGCCCGATCCAAAAATATCCGATACTACCCCTATAATTTTATAATATTTTTTATCAAATTCGAGCGTTTGGCCAATTGGATTCAGTTTACCGAATTTATCGGCCATCTGTTGACTTATTATTTCCAGTCGGGGTCATCTTCTCGAAAAAGTTCTCCTTGCAAAAGACGAATCTTCCAAAGATCAAAATGAGAGGGAAAAACTCCAAAAGGACGACAAAGAACAACTTGTGGATCTGATCCCGAAAGATCAATTTTAACGGAATCTCTTTTACTGAATATATATTTCCCTGTTTTTTCGCGAAATCCAGAAACGGATTCAATCTCCGGCAGGTTTCTTATCTTTTCTATTAATTCGTCTTCAATAATATGATAATTAGCAAAATTAGGTGCTGATGCAATACAGAATCTTTCTGGTTCAAAACCGGGATCGATGTTTTTCAGGTAATGAATCTGTTTGAAAAACACGACCGAACAGAAAATAAACAATATACCTACTACCAACTGTACTCCAACCAATGCGTTTCGAGAGAAAAGCCGTTTCTCTCGGTTTGTCTCAACAGTCTGGAACAGCATGGCAAAAGTCTGTCGTTTGAAGTAGACCAAAGGCCAAATCAACAGCAGTAACGAGAATAACACCAATATTAAAAAATAGAGGGCCAACTCTGTCCAGATAGCCGTAGCCGAAATTGGCATATTGGTAAAGAGACAGAAGTAGGGCAGTATAATCTCTACAATCAAACAACCCAAGAGAAAAGCTCCTAACAAAATCAGGAAGAATTCGACAGCCATCATGGTATAAAGCTCTTTAAGGGAGGCGCCGATAGCCATTCTCAAAGCGATGTCTCGTTTGATTTGTTGCAATCGGCTCATAAAGAGGGCCAGATAATTGAATAACAGGCAAAGGATGGTGATAAAAGCGGCAGAGGCCAGTAATACGATGTTGTCGAACGACATGGGTTGGTATAAGGATAAGAAAATATTCTCCTTTGACAGATGGAAATCGTATAGTGGGTACAAGGATAACATTTCTATATTATCGCCAATGCACTCATTTATTTTCAAAAGGGAAATTTCCAGTTTTTTGTTGAACACCTCATAATCGACCCCTTCATGTAACTTCACAAAGGTATATACCCAATGAGGGCCTGTTATATCATTTTCTCTGAACGGCATGATATAATCGAACGAAAAATCGGTATGTTCGGATGTCTCTTTTACCAGACCAATTATGTTATAGGGAGCATACCCGGCAAAAAAGATACTGTCATGTATTTTATCATATTTTTTCGCAAAGGGGTTGCAATTCGCATTTATGGGATATATAAATAGGATATTATCTGGGTGGAACGTTAATTTCTCACTCAATTCTAACACAACATCTTTTTCCCTTATTCGTTCTTTTTCCGTTACCAAAAGATGGAGGGAATCTTGGAAAAATAACTCCGGAGAGCCGGAGGTGAACTGTACACCGAACATCTCAAAAAATTCGGGTGTAACTTGTAAAATCCGTTTAACCGATTGTCCGGCTTCTTGATAAGTTATAAGGCATAAGGAAGAAATTTTTTCTATTTCGGGAAAATGCTCGGTTAAATAGTTGTGAAGTTCTGATTTAAAGGTTATATCAAACCTTCCCTCTCCTAATAAAAAGATTCTGTCCGAATCGGGATAATCTTGGTTGTAGGTTATCTCATAACGAATCCACAGGAGGGATAGGGCAAAACATACAAAGCCGATGGCCAGTCCTACCATACTGACCACCGACTGTTGTTTGTAATGACAGATGTTGCGCAAACCAATCTTTAAATAGTGTGCGATCATACGATCTAATATTTATTATTGTTCGTTTAGGAGTATATCGATTTAAGTCATCAAAGAATATTTTGTACATTATACTAATGAGATATATGCAAAAATCATGCCAAACATTTAAATAATTGTTAATCAATTAATTAAAATATGTCTCCCCATCAGATGCCGATTAAACTGTGCGAAATCGCACATATTTTGTGCGATTCCGCACAGTTGTACAAAGATCAGTTGTTTTTTTAGTCGGGAAATTCGGACGAATTTTAATGTGTGAAATAGGAAAAACGGCGTTTCTGGAAACATCCATTTATATGATAATGTTTTGTAACTATTTGATATAATTTATTTTATCGGTGTCCCTGGCTATAATGCTTCTTTTGTGCAGAGGAGCTAAACGGCTCTTTGGCCGTTCTTATGGCGGGTAGGAAACAATTTCCCTTCAAGGTGTTCGATTTCGCACATCGGTATCGGGACGATCCTTTTATACGGAGAAATCTGTTGTTTTTGAGAGTTTCCCCTGTTTTTATTTGCCAATGCAAATATGCTGTCTTACGTCGGTGTTTATAGAATTTTTTCCTGATGCAGCCGGGAAAACTCTTGTTCAAAGTTGGGCGTAAAGATATTCTGCCCCAGATGTTGTTCTATCTCGTGGATGGGCCAGAAACGTCCTGTTTCGAGTTCATCGCCGTCGGGAGTGATCTTACCGTCGAAGATGGTGATATGGGTATATACCAGCTCCTTTTCTATGGCAGATTCGAATGTGTAACAAAGAACCCGACGGGCAGAGAACCCGTTGATGTTCAGCTCCTCGTTCGCCTCCCTGGAAAGGGCTTCCTCGACCGATTCTCCGTAACGGATGTGTCCGCCTACGGCGGTATCCCATTTGCCGGGTTGTATATCTTTGTTCATCGCCCTTTTTTGCAGGTATAGTTCCCCTTTGGGGTTGAGGATATGCAGGTGTACTACCGGATGCAGGGGTTTGGCGCCGCTATGGCAGTAGTTACGGGTCTCGCGTCCGATCACTTCTCCCTGTTCGTTGACTATCGGGAAGATCTCTTCATTGTTCGGATTGGTCATGGGTAGGATATTTTTGAGCAATTATTTTTTTCAGTTCATCGGTTGTCGATATACTTCCACATTCGTCGAAAGGGAGTCGGAACGTACAGCCCTCTTTCCAATGGGAGCATCCGTATGCCGATTTTCCCTTGATAATAGCCCCTTGGCCGCATAGCGGGCATATCGGTTGTTGCTCCTTGGGGGAGGGGGGTGATTGTTGTCTCTTGGAAGCGCGGGGAGCACGGGGCTTTTTCTCTTTTTGCGGAGCCGTATCTTCGACCGTGATGCTGCGTTGTTGCGTATCGGTCTTTACGCGATGGGTAATTTGTACGACCATCTCTTTGAGTTCTTGCAGAAAGGTCTGTGCGTCGTATTTACCCTGTTCTATGCGACGTAGTTTATTCTCCCAGATACCGGTCAGCTCGGCCGATTTAATCAGCTCATCCTGGATGGTGTCGATCAGTTCTATACCGGTTGCCGTGGGAATTAGATTTTTCCGCTCTTTGCGGATATAGTTTCGTTTGAAGAGGGTCTCAATGATGGCAGCCCGGGTAGAGGGTCGTCCTATTCCGTTTTCTTTGAGGGCATCACGCAAGGTTTCGTCTTCTACCAGTTTCCCGGCGGTTTCCATGGCCCGGAGCAGGATCGCTTCCGTATATGGTTTGGGGGGCTGGGTCCATTTCTCGGACAGTGCCGGTTCGTGCGGCCCGCTTTCGCCCTTGACGAAATCGGGTAATACCCGTTCTTCGTCGTTTTCAGTCTCTTTATCTGTCTCTTTGTTGAATACGGTTCGCCAACCGGGTTTTAAGATTTGTTTTCCGGAGGTCTTGAAATCAACGTTCTCGACTCTTCCCGTAACCGTGGTGGTCGATACCGAACAGTCGGGATAGAAAGCGGCGATGAAACGGCGCGCTACCAAGTCGTACACCTTTTGTTCATTTTCCGTCAGGTGTTGGGCCGGGACGGAGGTGGGGATGATTGCATGGTGATCGGTTACCTTGCTGTTGTCGAAAACCTTTTTCGACTTTGTTATTTTGGCCGAAAGCAGCGGTTCTGTCAGCGTTTTATACGATACCAGCGCCTGCAATATTCCCGGTACTTTCGGGTATATGTCGTCGCTCAGGAACGTGGTGTCTACGCGGGGATAGGTAGTTACCTTCTTTTCGTACAGCGATTGGATGAATTTCAATGTATCCTCGGCCGAGAATGAGAATTTTTTGTTACATTCTACCTGCAAGGAGGTCAGGTCGAATAAGCGGGGAGGGGATTCTTTTCCCTGTTTTTTCAAGATACCGGTTACTTCAAACGTTTTTCCCTGTACGGTTTGTAGGGCTTGTTCTCCCTCCTCGACCGACGAGAAACGGCCTTTGGCAACCGAAAAGGTGGTATGGCGATAAACCGTTTTCAGCTCCCAATAGGGTTGCGGTACGAAATTGTCTATCTCTTTTTGGCGGTTTACAATCAGGGCCAGCGTAGGGGTCTGTACCCGTCCGATGGATAGCAATTGCCGGTTTTGTCCATATTTCAAGGTGTAGAGGCGGGTGGCGTTCATCCCTAACAGCCAGTCGCCGATGGCACGGGAGAGTCCGGCCTGGTATAACCGGGTAAACTCTTCCTGGGGTTTGAGTTGTTGGAATCCCTCGCGAATGGCCTCCTCCGTCAGGGAAGAGATCCATAACCGATATACCGGGCATTTGCTGCCGGTTTTTTGGATAACCCAACGTTGTATCAGCTCTCCCTCTTGTCCCGCATCGCCGCAGTTTATGATGCTGTCGGCCTTGTTCATAAGCGTCTGGATGATGTCGAACTGTTTTTTTACCCCTTTGTCTTCGATGAGTTTGATGCCGAATCGGGGAGGGATCATGGGTAGGACAGAAAGCGTCCACGGTTTCCATTGCGGGTAGTATTCGTGGGGTTCTTTGAGTGTACACAAATGCCCGAAAGTCCAGGTTACCTGATAGCCGTTGCCTTCAAAATATCCATCGTATCGGGTTTTGGCTCCCAATACGTCGGCAATCTCTTTGGCCACACTCGGTTTTTCGGCGATACAAACTTTCATTTCCCGGTTTTCAAATTCAAGGCAAAAGTAAAATATAAAATCCGGATGCCGAAATTCTGTTTTTATTTTCGTGTAGATTTGAGGTACTCCGATTGTATGGCTGTCCGTATCTCTGGTTGTGTAACGGGTTGGTAAAAAGCTGATAGCTCTTTGTCAGACAGGGCCCTTTTTAAGGCATATAACGACAAGATGACCCGTCGGCCGTATAAAATCTCGGAAAGCAATTTTGAATCTATCCCCATAGTTCGGCTCAACGTCGAGCGGTATTTTTGGAGCAGGGCCTGTTCCCGGGCTGCCAGTTGCAGGGCTGGATATTGTTGGTTGAAGGCTTTTGTTCGCCGGTGAAAATCCGAAATGCCTGCCGTATCGGAGGGTGTTTTCATGGAGAAAGAGTATCGTATCAACTCTTGTTCATCGGAAGTAAGCGGTATGTTTAATCGGTTGAAAGCGGAGACGACGTCGTTTCCCGTAACCGATTTTTTCCCGTCATCCATGATTTGGGAGAGTTCCAACCGGTCAATCAGGTTCAGGTACTCGGCGGCAAACAGGGACGAAGGGGTGCCGAGAGCCGTTAAATCGATACGGTAATAATCGGGCGGGAGGGAAATAGCTCTCTTCTGCAACCGTTTTTTGTATTCAAGATCAAACAGTCGGTTGGCAACCGAACATTGAAAACTTTTTCGGGCAATACCAGCCGCTTTTTCTCCTATGTGCAGGGCCTGTATCAGACTGTCCAGTGCCTGCTGCTGATGTTGAGCCAGTTGTCCTATTTTTTGTTTGTATGCTTGTGCCGACAACCCTTGAATCTCTATCGGGGTGGGAGGGAATAATCGGTACATCGTAGTACGTATCGTTTTCAATTCTTGGTTCGTTTTTGCCTGGTCGCCTTCGTACCGCAGGTGAGTATAATTTAGTTCAGCCTCTTCCGGCTTTTGGTATGGGACGGCCATCTCATCCAACTCTGCTGAAATGAAAAGTTCGTCTCCCGGTTCGGAATAGAAATGGATATATCCGTACGGAAGAAAAAGGGTATGTTGTTGCGGGTAGCTTTGCGGGAAGACAACGGAGAACCGTCCTGCCGAATCTATTTTTTGAGGAATCCGTTTCTGTTCTCCTGTGATAAGGTTGGTTTCGAGAAACAAAGCGGTATCGATACCTAACCGAGAGTGATAACCGTTTAACAGTACGTGTACGACGCTTGTACTGGATTGAGGTCGTTTACCGGGTTGTTTCTGTACCGATGTCAAGGGTGTTTGTTTTGTGTCGGCCGATAGGGCGTGGTCGAATAGCGATATGTCGATGATTTTGAATGGAAAGTCTTGGGATGTGTTTATGAAATCGACATATCTTACGGATGCCGGGATGGCTGGAAAATCTATAAAGAGAGTCATTTTTCCCGATTCAGGTATCATGATGCGTCGGCCTAAATCTCCCCCCTCCATATCTGTGGCTTTCCAAGAAGAGTGGCTTTTGAAATCGGTTAACCGAATCTCTTTTTCGAGGGTAACCGCCTTGTATGGGAAATAGCGGAGAGTGATGTAGAGGCGGGTCAGTCCCGTTTTGCGTTGGATGCTGTCGATGGTTATTGCCGTAGTGGTCCGTACTGCGAACGATGGCCTTTTAATGGTTTGAGAGGCTGTTGTTCGGTTTATCCCGAAAAATAATGCCGAGAAGAGATACAGGCAGATGTAAAAATGGTTCATGTTGACAGATGTTTATTACGTTATGTAAACAGATAAACGTTAAAAAAGTTCGGGTGCAGGATGGCTATTTCGACCATATTGGCGCGCTTGGCTGTTTTTGAGATTGAAATGCTGGACAAAGAATTGTGGAGAAGAAAAAAAGTACTATATTTGTAGCCGTTTTCGGGGCGTAGCGCAGTCCGGTTAGCGCACCTGCTTTGGGAGCAGGGGGTCGAAGGTTCGAATCCTTTCACCCCGACAACTTGATTATTAGGCGGTTACAAACTCTGTGGCCGCCTTTTTTATGTAATTATTCAATTGTTATATCTATTATTTTACATTATTTCTGTATCTTTGAAAAGTTAAGAATATACTTACACGCAATATTTTCCAGAAAATTGAAAGTTGAAAAAAATGAACAAGAGAGGATTTTTATTATTGGTGTTTGCTGTGTGTTGCGCTGTTACGGTACAAGCAACCGCTACGGCTGTTTCAACGATTTGGGCGATAGGCGAATTGGACGGACGTCCTGCCGGTTTCGCTTTGGCACCAGACAACTTCCGGGATTTCCTGGCTCGGGATTTCGGGTATGAAGACCGTTTCTTTTTGATAGGTTATTCTCAGGAGTCGAAAGATTTTCCGTATGTATTGCCGGGTCCGGCCGATACTTGGGGAGGTACGTGGTCAACGGCTGGATGGCGGACGCATGAGGTAAATGTCTTATTCAGTCTTGACGAGAATCCCGATGAAGATTGTATGTTGGTAGTAGATTTGGCAGATTATGCCAAACGGTTTCCTCCATTGGTAAAGGTGAGTGTGAATGAGCAGGATACCAAATTCCAGCTGGATGATCCGGATGATCCTACGGCGCGAAATAGACGTTATGGTACCCAAGAACCGCTTGTCGATACGCTTTCTCTCACAGGGAGGTTTAATCAGGCTACACCCCACCGATCGGAGATACCTTTGAACCGAGAAACTTTGCACCGAGGTGGCAATGTGGTAACAATAACGGTGCTCGAAGGATCGTGGATTCTGTTTGACCGGGTGGCACTCGAAGGGCCTTCCGATGTACATACCACACATTCAGAGGGCCTTTTTGTTCGTAATGTGTCGGCAGCTCCGTATGAGTTAGAGCGTGAGGGGAAACAGGTACAACCGTTGTTGGTGGATGTAGAGTGGCTTGAAAATATGCCTATGTTGAGTGTGGAACTCGATGGAAAGGAGATATTTCGTCGTCGTGTAGAGGCTGGGCGTTCTCGTTTTGAGGCACCGATGCCGGCTGTACGCCGTACACAAAAAAGTGCCTACCGGATATTGAGCGACGGTATCGAGGTTGCCTCCGGGCGGATAGAGCGGAAGCCTTGCCCGGAACAGATGTTGGCCGATTACGTTGATACGCGTATCGGTACGGCACATTCTCGCTGGATGATTGCCCCCGGGCCGTGGATGCCGTTCAGTATGGTCAAGATGTCGCCTGACAATCAGAATGCTGGCTGGCAGGCAGGTTATCAACCTTCGTTCGAGACGATAGGCTGTTTTAGCCATATTCACGAGTGGACGCTCGGCGGATTGGGTATCATGGCAACGAACGGCGATTTAAAGGTTTGTGTAGGAGATGAACGTTTTCCCGACGAAGGATACCGTTCGCGCATTGATAAACGAACCGAAGAGGCCGGAATCGGGTACTATGCTGCTGACCTGACCGATTATGGGATTCGGGCCGAAGTAACGGCAACCACCCGTTGCGGGTTTGAGCGCTTTACTTTTCCTACCGATAGAGGAGAGGGACGTATCCTTATTGAGTTGCATCCCCAGGCTGAGTATGATTTCCGATTGGAGGATATCTCTGTCCGAAAAGTGGGAGACCGCCGTCTGGAAGGGTCGTGCCATCAATATTCGAGGGGTGTATGGAGCAACGATGCCGACCAGGACTATACGTTGCATTTTGTCATCGAATTTGACCAGCCGATTGTGCGGCTTGGAAACTGGTGTAACGATACCATTCGTCAGCAGGCCGACGGGTTGGAATGTGGCCCTTGTACCGATGCTGGCCTTTTTGTTGTGTTCGATCCCAAGCGAACGCCTGTTGTACAGGTCCGTTCGGGTATCTCACTGGTGAGTGTTGCCAATGCAGCCGAGAATCTCTCGGAAGAGGTTGTCAAGCCATTTGGGTGGGATTTTGATGCTGTCCGTGAAAATCAGCGGGCTACGTGGAACGATATCTTTTCACGCGTGCAGGTACGTTCTGACGACTATTTGGAGAAACAACGCTTTTATAACAATATGTACCGGGCCTTGTGCAGCCGTAATACGTGGAGTGATGTCAATGGCGAGTGGATATCGACCGATGGGAAGGTACGCCGGGTAGCCGACCCCGATACGGATGTGATGCTGGGTTGCGATGCTTTCTGGAATACGTTCTGGAACCTCAACCAGTTCTGGAATCTGGTAACTCCCGAGTGGGCAGGCCGTTGGGTACGCTCGCAACTGGCTATGTACGATGCCAACGGATGGTTGGCCAAAGGCCCGGCGGGATTGAATTATGTACCGGTGATGGTTGCCGAGCACGAGATTCCGCAAATTGTGTCGGCATGGCAGATGGGTATCCGCGATTTCGATGGGCGCAAGGCCCTCGAAGCAGCCGTCAAGATGCAGACTACCCCGGCTCAAAAGGTCTTTAAAGGGTTTGCCGGTAATCGCGACCTCGAATCGTATCTGAAATATCACTATGTACCCAGCGACAAGGGACGTTTTTCCAATACCATGGAGTATTCTTATGACGATTGGACCGTAGGTCAGCTGGCCAAATCGTTGGGTGATGAGGCTACGTTCCAGACTTTCAATGAACGTGGTTACTGGTGGAAGAATGTAATCAGCGATTCCGGCTATTGCCATTTACGTGACAGCCAGGGTCGTTGGATGGAGGGATTCGATCCGTTTCGTAGCGGAGCCAACCACCATTATGTAGAGGGCAACGCCTGGCAGCTTACTTTCTTTGTCCCGCAGGATGTGCCGGCACTGGTTGACCAGATTGGGCGCGAACGTTTTCTCGATCGTCTGCAATGGGGGTTTGCCCAGGATGAGGCGTGGCGTTACAACGCTCCCAACGACCAATATTGGGATCATCCAGTTGTACAGGGCAACCAACAGTCGATGCATTTCTCGTATTTGTTCAACTATGCCGGGGCGCCGTGGTTGACACAACGTTGGAGTCGTTCTATTTTGGATCGTTACTACGGTTGTGGTATCGCCAACGCCTATTTGGGCGACGAAGACCAGGGACAGATGAGTGCATGGGCTGTTATGGCAGCGCTGGGATTGTTCCAGATAGACGGAGGATGCCGCGAAAATCCCGTCTATGAAATTGCCAGCCCGTTGTTTGAAGAGGTAACAATAGACCTCGGTCGTCGGTACGGACGCGGAAAAACTTTTACGATACGGGCTAAAAACGCCTCCCGTCGGAATATCTATGTACAATCGGCTGAACTTAACGGAAAGCCGCTCAACCGTTTCTGGTTCCCGGCATCAGAATTGCTCGGTGGCGGAGAGTTGGTATTGGAAATGGGCCCTGAACCGAATCGGTCGTGGGGTGTAGAGTGATTGTAGATAAACGGAATAAGATTGAAAAAGTGTACATATTTGATAATAAAGAATCCCGGTCAATTCCGACCGGGATTCTTCGTTTATTTGTGAAAGAGAGAATTACCACTCTATCTGTAACGTTCTGATTCCTTTGGCCGGAACCGTTATCCGGGTCTCTTTTTTAGGGAGCTTGATTTTTTCCCCGTTGTCAACATAAGTGATCGACTTAGGCTGTTTTTTAGCCCAAAGTAAAGAGACCTCTTCGTCGTTCTCAGAAAGGGAGAGTAACCGGATTGTGTTCGATTTACCATTGTCCTGTATCTGATAATTGGACAGGACAATCTTATCGCTGCCATCGATAGAGAAAGGATTCTTCGGTTTGAACTCTTTTCGGGTCTGTACAGCAACCAACGGACGGTATTGCTCCATGGCAAACCGATGCGAACGGACAACATCGTATGCACCGGTATGGGGCAGGACTCGGTATTTGAAATTGATTTTCCCATCCTGGCTCAATCGGAAATTGGTATGCCAGTGGTTATTTAACGCCCAGGAATAAATCACAGAACTGGGTTGTATCTGTCTGATCCATTTCGGAGAACCGGCAGCCCCTCCAATGATATTGGCTGTCATGTCTCCGCTTTCAAAGGTACAGGCATTCATTGAACACCAGGTTATACCCTTATTTTCGTTCGATATGTTCAACCAACGTTGCAAGGCTATCCAGTTCCGGTTTCCTGCTTTCAACTGATCTTTTTCCAGTTCCATCACTCCCCAGGGGATATTGACACGGACTATCCCTTGGGGAATATCGAAGGCAAAACCAAAATGAATACCCTCTTTTTCGACTATCGCCTGTTTATCGACAACGTTGTTGAACTCGACACAAGCGGAACCCTTTGTCAGCCGTATTTCCCGTTTCAGACTGTTGCAACCTTTTGCTTTGGATGTAACGATCAACGAATTGACCAACTCATCTTGTTCTCCTACGGATACCTGTATCTCGGTATCTTTCAACGCCCGGGCTGAGTTGTTTCCTCCTTCCAAATAGCGGAAACTGTTCAATGCCGAGAGCGATTCAGCATCGACAAATTCTTCCCCTTTGTACACCAAGTTAATCACGTCCCCTGTTGTCGGATCGACCGTAACCTTCACAATCCCGTTGTTCAGGGTTGTACCGGATGATTTCCACGAACGGTTCGGGAGAGCCTCTTTTCTCAGTTTGAACGTTTTACAGCCTAATGCCGGCACATTCTCGGCCATGAATACCAGTTCTCCCGACGAGAGTTTCTGGCATATTACCTCCTTCCCGTCGGCATCCTGTAACGATTGGTAGGTATCGGCTATCTCTTTGGATAGCGTAACCAATCCGCTTTGTTCCCAGGTATTGGTATTGAATACGGTAACAATATCCGAGCTGGTATCTTCTATCTGTTTGTAGGCCATATTCATCACCTGGTCTGTCAACTCTTTGGCCTTGTCGAAATAGCCTAATTTGGTTTTTAAGATATTATCGCTGATGGGTTGTTGGGCCGGCGCCATATAGGCCCACGTATGTTCGGTACTTAAAATAATATTTCTCCAAGCCTCCCCGATCAAATCGCCGGGTTCTTCCTTATCCGGTTGCAAGATGCTCCATAGGATTTCGGCTTGAACCAGTCTCTCTTTTACTTCGCGGCTTTCACCCGTTTTTTCTGCACTGGAACCCAGCCCGTCAGTCCAGTATTCGGTGTAATCCCCCTGCAAGGAGGGTATTTGGTCTGCATATTTTTCAAAAGCCTGCATCATTTCCGTGGCCGTACAGATTCGTAAATGCGGATAGGCATACTCTTCGTTCCAGCTTTTGACTGCATCCGGGAGATCCACATCGATGGGGGTGTTGTCGGCCATACAC
>DVNA01000100.1 GCA_018714665.1 Candidatus Gallibacteroides avistercoris
AGGAGATAACGGCGTATATGTATTTTCCGTATTGTCCAAGACTGCCAGTGAAAAGCCTTTTGATGCCAAAGCAGAACAGGCTACCATAGACAATATGACCAGCTATCGCGTTCCGTATCAAACGATGGATGTTTTGCGTCGCAAAGCTGATGTGATAGATAACCGTATCGCATTCTTCTAATCCATATCAATACAATCGAGCAAAAGTGTTCTGCTTGTAAAGTAGAACACTTTTGTTGTCCAATAATACCCCATGATGAAAGAGAGATTAGTCGGAAAAACATTGACAGAGTTGGACCAGATTGCCCTCGAATTAGGTTTACCCCGATATACGGGCAAGCAGTTGGCTTCGTGGTTGTACGACAAACGGGTAAATTCCGTGGACGAGATGACCAACCTTTCCAGGCAGGCGCGTACCCGGATAGACGAACGATATACCGTGGGATGGAGCCTCCCCTGCGGTGAAGCTCTCTCTTCGGACGGTACCGCCAAATACCTTTTTGCCGTGGGCGACGGGCAGAAATACATCGAATCGGTTTATATCCCGGATAAGACAAGAGCCACGCTCTGTGTTTCGTCGCAGATTGGCTGTAAGATGAATTGCTATTTCTGCATGACAGGCAAGCAAGGGTTCTCCGGTAATCTGTCGGCCGCCGAAATCATCAATCAGGTAGTCTCTGTCCCCCATAGCCGTTCTTTGACCAATCTTGTTTTTATGGGAATGGGCGAACCCGCGGATAACGTCGAGGAAGTGCTTAAAGCCGTAGAAATCCTTACTGCTCCGTGGGGGGTCGGTTGGAGTCCCAAACGGATTACCATCTCCTCTATAGGCTTGCAGAAAGGGTTGCAACGTCTGCTGGAACAGTGCTCCTGCCATATAGCCATCAGTTTGCACTCACCCTATCATCTTGAACGGGAATCATTGATGCCGGTGGAAAAAGCCAACCCTCTTTCGTCGGTTATACCCCTGTTGAAGCGGTACGATTTTTCGGGACAACGCCGCATTTCGTTTGAATACATCCTGTTTAAAGGGTTGAATGACTCTCCGGCACACGCCAAAGAACTGGTACGGATACTTGCCGGAATCCCTTGTCGAGTAAACTTGATTCGATTCCACGCCATACCCGGCGTAGATTTGCAAACTTCCGACATGCAGGCTATGGAGCAGTTTCGCGATTACCTTTCTTCACACCGCATTACTTGTACCATACGCGCATCCAGAGGCGAAGATATCCTGGCCGCTTGCGGGATGCTTTCGACCCTGAAAAATAAAAAATAGATCCATATGAAAAGATATATATGGTTTATTCTTTTACTGCTTGTTTCCTGTCAAGGAGAACATCCTTCGAATCATCCGGGAAAAAAGAAGATGGAACCTCCCAGTCTGTCTGTCATAATAGATATTCCAGCCCTTCCGGTAAAACAACAAATTTCAGGAACGTGTTGGGCATATTCCACCACCTCCTTCTTAGAGTCTGAGATATACCGTATTAAGGGATTTTTTATAGATCTGTCTGAGATGTATTTCGTTTATAATGCGTATAAGCAGAAAGCTCAGAACTACATCCTTCGGCAAGGAACAGCCCGCTTTACAGAAGGAGGATGTAATTACGATCCGTTAGTGGATATAGACCGGTTGGGAGTTATGCCACAGGGAAGCTATGCGGCAGATACCCTGTATGACCATCATCAACTTATAGAGGAGCTGACTTCACACGTACACCGTTTTGCCGATGCCCGTAATCAACCCACCGGGGTATGGAGGACTCAGGTGTCAGAAATACTCGATTCTTATATGGGTAAACCAGCGGATACCTTTTCTTATGAAGGCCGGGAATATACATCCCAGACGTTCTTCCATTATACGGAATTACATAAAGAAGATTACATCAACCTGACCAGTTTTCTACACCTTCCTCTGGATAGCTATGCCGTATTGGAGATTCCCGCCAATTGGAGCAGTAGCCGTTATTTCAACATATCATTGGATGAATATATGGCCAATATAGACCATGCGCTTGAAACAGGCTATTCGCTGGCTATCGATATGGACCTGACAGAGCCGGAACTTTCTGAAATGCCAGGATTCGCCTTTTTATCATCAGACAGTGTCATCACACCCCAAAAACGTCAGATGGATTTCGAGAGCTTTGTTACTACGGATGACCATAATATGCATCTGGTAGGCAAGGTGCAGGATTCCAGCGGAAATCTTTATTATAAGTGTAAAAATTCATGGGGGACGTCGTTTGGAATCGACGGACATTTTTATTTGACGCCGTCTTACGTTCGGGCCAAATCCATTTATGTTATGCTGCATAAAGAAGGATTGTTAGAAACGACCAGAAAAAAAATAGAGACAAATTCTTTGTAAATAGAGTCATAAACCGGAGTCTAATGTGTAAGATAGATTGAATTATTGTACCGCATTTATCTAAAAGCCTGTTTGGAAAAGAATCTTTTATAAAAGAATTGTTATATTTGTAGCATATAGGATCGGTTCGGCATCGTTCATTTGAGCAAGCACGATTCAACACTTGTTCTAACCTTGCCTATATGGGGA
>DVNA01000101.1 GCA_018714665.1 Candidatus Gallibacteroides avistercoris
GAATACGATGCTTATACCATGCCTTATATGATTAATGGCGGAAAGTATTCTTATTTTACGAAGATCTGTACGGAGATGGTTACGAAAATCATCAACGTGCCTATTCTGAAAAATGCGGGAACAACGATTACCGGTTGCATGAAGAACCTGGCTTTTGGCTCGATTACGAATACGGCTCGCCTACATGGGCAAATGTGGAACGATACTTGTGCTTCGGTTTGTGCTTTCCCTCCTTTACGTGATAAGGTGGTATTGAACATCTTGGATGGAATGATTGGATGCTTTGATGGCGGACCGGCCGCCAATCCACAGTTTATCTGTCAGTATAATTCCATACTGGCGGGAACAGATCCGGTAGCTGTTGATGTGGTGGGTTATCGAATGATTCTGGAAAAGCGAATCGCCGAAGGCGTACAAAAAGAGGAGCAGAAGGGAGCACGTGCTTTCATGGAAATGGCCGAAACGTTGGGTTTGGGTATCGCAGATCCACAGAAAATAGATTTACATGAAATAAATTTGAATGTATGATAAAAAGATTGCTTTTGGTTTGTTTGTTGTGTTTTCCTGTATGCCGGTTGAATGCACAAGAGATAACCGTAAAGCGTGAACGCGTTTTTACCGGAACCGGATTATACGGTTATATGAATGGCGGTGCAGAACAGTTTTTAGAGTATGGCGTTACGAAACTTACTGCTTATGATTTGGAGTATGAAGGAGAAGAATATGCGTTGGAAATCTATGAAATGCCAACACCGGAAGATGCGTATGGTATTTATTCGTTACACGTATTTCGTTGTCAGCGAGCAGATACGTTAGGATGTATAGATTGTCTTTCCACCTATCAGTTGCAAACCGTATGCGGTAGTCAATACGTTTCGTTGGTGTTTCCTTCCGGATCAAAAAAAGCAAGAAAACAGGCAGAAGATGTTTTACGTCATTTCCTGTCCTTGTCCGGAGAGGAATCAGAAAAAATAGAATTTCCAGACGCATTTCAATCTCTTTCGCCCAAATCAGGTAAATTGAAATTCCTTCGGGGTAAGATTGGCTTGTCGGAAGTCAGCTTTTCTTTATATCATTTGTTGGAAGGAATCCAATATTCAGGTGTCTGGTTTATTGAAGAAGATGACCAATACAGGGCTATCATCTGCTTAGAAGATCCTGACCAGTTGGAAACTTTACGGAGTAAATTACCTTCTGAACAGATCTGTGATACAGGAACTCTTTTCCTGGAATATGTAGGGAAAGAAGATGAAAATGATTCGGAATCCGATGGATTATTTGGATTCTGAACGGAAAGATATAGAATGGAAGTTATATTGTGTTGAAGATGTTACAAATCTCAAACAATTATAAAATCTTCTGACTCCAATTTAGTATTTGCAATACTGTCGATATAAGAAACGGCCGATATTTATCGGCCGTTTTATTAATAGAAATTAAGGGATATATTAACGTCCTTTGTTTTTCCGTTTCTGCTGTTCCCGCAACATAGCCTGCTGTTGCCGTTGGGCCTCTTCCAGGCGAGCCATGAAACCGGATTTTTTACGGGGTTTCTTTTGGTTTTCCTGTAATTTAGCCAAAACCTTTTCCTCGTTGATACATTTGCGGAATATGTATGTTTGGATGATGGTGATCAACGTCGATACAAAATAGTAATAACTTAATCCCGATGCGTAGTTGTTGAAGATGAACAGGAACATCAACGGCATCAGGTACATCATCCATTTCATACCGGGCATCTGTTGGCTACCTCCGCTGTTGTCCATGTTGATTTTCGTATAGAGGATATTGGTGATGGTCATCAAGAGACAGAAGAGGCTGATGTGATTCCCGAAATAGGGGGTAATTAGCGGGATGTAGGTGTCCCAGCTGACAATGGCGTCGTATGAAGAGAGGTCTTTGGCCCACAAAAACGATTCTCCGCGCAACTCTATCGAGGAGGGGAAAAAGACGAACATGGCAAATAAAATGGGCATTTGCAGCAACATCGGGATACATCCGCTCATGGGGTTGATTCCGGCTCGACTGTACAAATCCATCGTTGCACGTTGTCTGTCCAGGGCTTTGTCCTGTCCCGGATAACGGGCGTTGATTTCATCTATCTGCGGTTTCAATACACGCATTCTGGCCGATGAGAGGTATGATTTATAGGTCAGCGGCGAGATAATAATCTTGATAACGATGGTCAGCAGCAGAATGATGATACCGTAATTGTCGATGAACTTGCCGAAGAAAGAGAACATCGGGATGACTACTCCGGTGTTTATCCAGCGGAAAATGCTGGCCCCTAACGGGATAAGCCTGTCTAACTGTAATTTGTAATCTTCATCGTTTTTGTTGTAGCTTTTCAGCAGCGGATAGGAGTTCGGGCCCAGGAAGATGCGGAATCCGGCCGGGTTTTCGCTGTCGGGAGAGTAGGGGATAACGGCCGTAGCAGACATCTTTTTCAGGTATTCGGGCGATTCGTGCATGACGGAAGACTCCATCGATGCCCATTCAAATTTGTTGTCCGCAATCAACGCCGAGGAAAAGAACTGGTTCTTATATCCAATCCATTTTAATGCATTGGAGACCTCCTTCTTTTCATCTTTCGAGTCGCTCAGCCGCTCTACGTCATCCACTAAATATTTGTAGTATAGGGCGCTGTTTCTCTCTTCAAACATCCTCCCTTTTTCCTGCCGGCGTACGGTCTGTTCCCAGAACATATCCAGATCGGAGGTACTGTTGGCAAGTATTTGTTCCATTCCTTTTTGTTGGATGTCCATTTTTACCATGTAGCTGTCGGCGTCGAGGCGGTAAACCAAGTCGAAATATTGATTCTGTCCTAAATCGAGTCTCATGGTTACCTGGTTGTCCCCGGTTGCGATGGGAGTAAAAAAGAGGTCGGTAGTATTGATATACCGGCTGCCGATTTTGAACAAAAATCCATATCGGTTTTCTTTTCCTTCAAAGAGGGTCAAAGTATCCCGGTTAAAACTTTTGTATTTTTTCAAGATTGCCTGGCATATCTGTCCCCCTTTATTGGAGAGGGTTAATCTGATCAGGTCGTTTTCCAGGGCCGTAAACGATTCTGTTCCTTCCACCACCGTGGCAAATGGTCCGAACTTGTTTACCAATGCCGCTTGTCGGGCGGAGTCTGATTGAATTTCCGTCAGATTGGCAATATTCTCTTGTGTCTGTTCCGCTTCAAACTCGGCAATGTTCTGTTTGGCTGCTTCTATGGCAGCAACAGAGTCGTTGTATTGTTTGGCGGCTTCTAACTGTTCGGGTGTCGGGCGGTTGAACCAACTAAACCAGATCAATACGATTCCGATAAGTAAAAATCCGAAAAGGGTATTTCTTTCCATAAAATTTATAAGTTGTCTATAATATGATTCTGAGGAATTCTGAAAAATAAATTAGCAGTAAAACCGGTGGGTTTTACCGCTAAAATTTTATTTTTGGATAGCCGCCTTGATGAAATCTACAAATAGAGGGTTCGGCTTTATGACAGTACTACCGTATTCGGGATGGTATTGTACCCCGACAAACCATTTTAACGAGGGGATTTCCACTACCTCAACCAAATGGGTATCCGGGTTTTCGCCGACACATTTCATCCCGGCTTTTTCAAATTCGTCCCGGTATTCGTTGTTGAACTCAAAGCGATGGCGATGACGTTCCTTGATGTGGGTCGTTCCGTATGCTTTTGCCGGGATGGAGTCCTCTTGCAGGATACAGTCGTATTCTCCTAAACGCATGGTACCGCCCATGTTGGAGATTGATTTTTGGCTTTCCATCAAGTCTATCACGTTGTGTTTGACATTGACCTCCATTTCCGTAGAATTGGCATCGGAATATCCCAATACGTTTCGGGCAAATTCAATTACCATACATTGCATACCCAGGCAAATACCGAACGTAGGGATGTCGTGTTCGCGGGTATATTTCAATGCGGCAAATTTACCTTCGATACCTCTCTGTCCAAATCCCGGAGCGATGATTACCCCATCCATCCCCGACAACCATTCTGCCACGTTGCTGTCGTTTATTTTTTCGGAATGAATCAAATGCAAGTCCAGTTTTCGGTCGTTGTAGGTGGCAGCCTGAAAGAGCGATTCGTTGATGGATTTGTAGGCGTCAGGCAACTCTACATATTTGCCTACCAGTCCGATATGTACCGTTTCCGTGGCATTTTTCATCCGTTCCAGGAACGATTTCCACGGTTTCATCTCGGGAGTAGGCCCTACGGGCATTCCCATTTTTTTCAGAACGATCTCGTCCAGATGTTGTTTTTGCATATTCAACGGAACCTCATAGATGGAGGGTACGTCGATGGATTGTACTACTGCTGCCGGATCTACGTTACAGAACAGTGCCACCTTTTTACGTACATCGGCCGAAATTTCATGTTCTGTACGCAACACCAGAATATCGGGCTGGATACCCACCTCTTGTAGCTGTTTGACCGAGTGTTGGGTCGGTTTGCTTTTCAGCTCTTTGGCTGCTGCGATATACGGGACATAAGTCAAATGGATGCACAAGCAGTTTTTCCCCATTTCCCACCGAAGCTGGCGGACGCTTTCCAGATAAGGCAACGATTCTATGTCGCCTACGGTTCCGCCGATTTCGGTAATGACGAAGTCGAACTGTTTTTTTGTCCCGAGCAGTTTTACGTTGCGTTTTATTTCGTCGGTAATGTGGGGGATGATCTGTACCGTTTTTCCCAAATAGTCTCCCCGGCGTTCTTTGTTGATGACATTCTGGTAGATTCTACCCGTGGTGATGTTGTTGGCACGCGTAGTCTGTACATTTAAGAACCGTTCGTAATGGCCCAAATCGAGGTCGGCTTCGTGTCCGTCCACGGTCACGTAGCATTCACCGTGTTCATACGGATTTAGAGTGCCGGGATCGACGTTGATATAAGGATCGAATTTTTGAATAGTAACATTATAGCCTCTTGCCTGCAACAATTTGGCTACCGATGCGGAGATAATCCCTTTCCCTAACGAAGAAACAACTCCTCCTGTAACAAAAATGTACTTGGTTTCCACTTTTTATAATTTTGTTCGTTTGTTTGCGTAGATAATTTTAAGTCGCAAAAATAGGAAAAAAACTCCATAAAAGAGAAAATCCACCTTAAATTATCCGTTAAGTTATAATAAATAAACGGGCAATAAATAATCAATATAATCAGGTATATTATCCGTAAAAATATAAAAATGTTAAAACCGTAATGGTTATCTTTGTAACCTGATATTATTTATAAATTTGCAAATATTTAGATTTTGTAAAAATGAGAGCTGTATTAATTGTAACCTTTTTTGTCGGTATGGTGCATTGGACGGAAGCAGCATTGGCCGGATATTCTCATTTGCATTATAATTTACCTTCTGTTGTTCCCGACTCTACGGTTACCGAAGAGGACGATGGCATTTTATTTTTTGACGAGACACTGCCCGATACAATTATTTTGTTGGATGACGAGGGGAATATATATACCCATGAAGACTCCATAATAGACAGTTTAAAGCGGGAAGTAGAAAAAAATACACCTCTTTACATAGAAGACGATTCTATCATTTATATAGATGATAATTCTATACAAGAAGATTCAGCTTTTCAAGATATAATTGTACAAGGAGACTCTCTTTTGGACGATTCTGTGAAAAATGATAGCATCATTGTCTTGCATGATAGTGTCGTGGGAGTGAATGATACGATTCTGGGCGGACAAGGTGTGCTGGTTGCGCATCCCGAAAAATCAGATTCTTTGGCCGCTCCGGTTATGAGTGCTGCCGAACAGATGGCAGAAATAGAGCGCCTGGCGCGCATTAAGGCCGATTCTATCGTAAAGGCAGATACCGCCATGATAGACTTTACCAAGAACATGAAATACAACGATGTCAAGAAATACATGACCATCTTGCCCGAGGAGGTAAAACTGCCGCCCGAGATGCAAGCCATTTTGGATAGGCCCAATATCCCCGAAGGTTACGAACGATATACCTCTTACGAAGATACCATCATTGTAAATCCGTTGTTTTTGCCATTGACATTCAATGGGAACGAGTTGGATTCTACTATAAACTTCGTACAAAAAAGATACGAAAATAAGTCTCCTTATCGCTTGAACGATCCTATCCCCGATTGGTTGAAAAAGAGTATGAGGCAGGATTCTGTAAATAGAGAGATCCGTCGATATGCCATTAACTATTTTACCTCTACGGTAAAATACGATGCCCGTTTTGCTCCCAAGGCTCCTGAGATCAAACAGGTGGAGGCTGCCGGGACATTGCAGGATTATGTCGAAGTGCAGAAAAAAGAGGTAAAAGTGGAGCCTGTTACTACCAAGAAAGTAACAGTAAGTTATTGGAAGACCAAAATGACCAGTAGTTTACAATTCGCACAAGGAAGTTATACTTCCAATTTCGGGAAAAATAAGGATTATATAAATCTTACCAGTTCTCAGGTGTTTCGGCTTGATTATAATCCATTCAGTAAAATAGAATTCCATTTGGATGCCACCTGGAACCTGAATCTGGCCACGGCAGCAGGAGATACGGTCCGTTCTATTCGAATAGGGAACGATCAATTTAGTATGAATACTTCGTTAGGTTTGAAGGCGTTTTTAAAGGGATGGAGTTATACTCTTTCGTCTTCCTTCCGTACGCGGTTCACTAATGACTATCCGACCAATTCCCGGGATAAAACATCTGGATTCCTTTCTCCCGGATTCTTCTCGTTAGGCCTTGGGCTAACGTACAATTACCAAACCAAGAACCAGAAATTCAATATATCCATTACCGGTAACCCGTTATCCTATCAGTTAAACTTTGTAAGGCATAAAGATAAGGATAAGATCAATCCCCAGTGGCATGGAATTCCGCATGGGAACTTGTCTCAGGCATTTGGTTCCAGTATTTCAGCATCGTGGGGGTGGCAGATGTTTAAGACGTTGAGATGGGATATGTGGTCGCAGTACAATACGAATTATGAATATGTAAATTTCCTTTTCCGAAATACATTCAATTTGCAATTAACCAAATTATTATCTACTCGGTTCTATATCGATACAGAATACAACGATACCTGGATACCGGATCATCGGTATAAACATACGAGAATTTATGAAACGCTCAGTTTCGGATTCAATTATACGTGGTAAAATTGGAGCAGGAAATAAAAAATGGCCGATGATATATCGGCCATTTTTTATTTCCTGTCATAACGACTGTTTGACGTAAATAAAAATTGCCTACCTTTGCGTTTGAAAAACGAAGGGGTTATGATTAGCGATAAAAGTTGATGGGGTTACCTACCGAATTGAAAATATTTATCTATAACCTTGTCGTTTCATTTTTAAACGGTAGAAAATTGTAACCGTGGCAATAGGTATTGAGCCCTTGCTTTTATACAACGAAATAACAACCATAATAAGAGCTTTTGTATGAGCGATCAACCGGATGTTCACGACTTGTTGAATTTTTTATTGGAGTATGCCACTACGTTGATGGGAGTAGGTGTACATACCTCCCGAATAGTGCGGAATACGTCTCGTATTGCTTCCCGTTTTGGATATGTGACGGACATTACCATTTTTCAGAAGACGATTATTATGAGTATTCGCAGTAAAGAGAGTCTTCGGGTGTACAGCTCGGTGAAACGAACTAAGGTGTTGGCGCTTAATTTCCGTATAAATTCCAATCTGAGTGCATTGAGCTGGCGTGCATACGATGAACAGTTGTCGTTGCCTCGGATCAAAGAACTTTACAACGAGATCATGTCCGAAAAAAATATGTCGCGGTGGTGGGTATTGCTTCTGGTCAGTTTTGCCAATGCCGCGTTCTGCCGATTGTTTATGGGCGATGTTTGGGCTATGGGAGTAGTTTTTGTGGCCACGTTGGTCGGCTTCTTTATCCGGCAGGAGATGATGAGGCGTCATGTCAACCATCATTTTGTATTCGTTACGTCCGCTTTTGTCGCTTCGCTCATAGGCAGTCTGTCCATTTTTATACCGGCTTGTACCACGCCGCAGATAGCATTGGCCACCAGCGTGCTCTATCTGATACCGGGTGTCCCGTTGATTAACTCCATTATCGATATCATAGAAGGACATGTCTTGGTTGGATTTACCCGGTTTGTAAACGCTTGTATGCTTATTATTTGTATTGCCGTAGGACTTTCTTCCACTTTGTTGTTAATCGGAATAGATTCATTATGAACATAGAATTTTTAGAAGCAGTTGTTTGGGATGGATTATTTGCAGCGGTGGCGGCCATCGGTTTTTCCGTTATTTCCAATCCTCCCCGAAAAGCGATTTATGTCTCTGCCCTTTTGGCGGCGGTAGGACACAGTCTGCGCTTCTTCTTGATGCGCAATACCTCTTTGGATATTGGTATGGCCTCTTTCTTTGCCGCTTTTGCCATCGGGTTGCTCAGCATCTTGTTTGCGAAGATCGTCCGATGTCCTGCCGAGGTTTTTTCTTTTCCCTCGTTACTGCCCATGATACCAGGAATGTATGCCTATAAAACCGTTTTGGGGCTGGTAAAATTCATGCAATATGCCAACGATGATACGTCGGCCGCTATCATGGTAGATATTTTCCGTAATGGCATTACTACCGTATTTGTTCTTTCTGCATTGGTTATCGGGGCAGCCATTCCGATGTTTATTTTTTATAAGCAATCGTTTATGATGACCCGTTTGTTGAAATAAGGGCGATCTCTCTTCCTTATGCTTCAAATAGAGGTAATTAACATTTTATACCCCCTTTCAGTTTTTCCAACAGAAAGGGGGTATAAATGTCTTTTGTGTTGGATATGGTCTTGTCCGGAATATCCGTTAAAGGGGATATTCTTCAAAAGCATACAATACCGTGGACAGGTATCGTTCTCCCGTATCGGGTAATAGAACAACAATCTTTTTCCCGGCGTTTTCGGGACATAGGGCTAATTGTACCGCTGCATAGGTGGCTGCTCCGGCCGATATGCCCACCAGCAATCCCTCTTGTTGCGATAACTCTCGGCTGGTACGGATAGCATCGTCATCCTTCACTCGGATAATCTGGTTCACAACCGAGGAGTTGAATGTCTTGGGAATGAATCCGGCACCGATCCCTTGTATCTTGTGTGCTCCTGCGACTCCTCCCGATAGTACGGGAGAACTGTCAGGCTCGACACCGACGATACGGATATGAGGGTTGTGTTTTTTCAATCCGGCACCTACCCCGGACAAAGTACCTCCTGTGCCTACTCCGGCTACGAATATGTCGATCTTTCCGTCGGTATCTCGCCAAATCTCTTCGGCCGTTGTTCGGACGTGTATTGCCGGGTTGGCCGGGTTTTCAAACTGTTGCAGGATGATGCTGCCGGGGATGGATTGCCGCAGCTCTTCGGCCTTTTCTATGGCCCCTTTCATCCCTTTGTCTCCCGGAGTCAAGATTAATTGAGCCCCTAATGCTTTTAATAAGTTTTGGCGTTCTACGCTCATTGTTTCGGGCATGGTCAATATCAGACGGTATCCTTTTACGGTCGATACCCACGCCAATCCGACACCGGTATTTCCGCTGGTGGGTTCGATGATAACGGCCCCGGGTTTTAACAATCCTTTTGCCTCGGCATCTTCGATCATGGAAAGGGCAATCCGGTCTTTTACACTGCCTCCGGGATTAAAAAACTCTATTTTGGCCATCAGGGTGGCGTTTAGTCCTTTGTTTGCATTGAATCGGGAGAGTTCCAGCAATGGGGTGTTCCCGATCAGTTCTGTAAGATTTTTTGCAATAGAAGTCATCTTTATTTGCGTTTTAGCTATATTTATGGATACAAAGATACGCAGTATAAAGTTTAAGAAAAATATATAGGACGGGGTATATTAAATCTTTTTTTGTTTTTAATGGAGGGGTATGATACTGTTTTGAAGAACTTTTTTCAGCAGGAGGATTATAAAACAAAAAGAGATGAAACTCAGTTTCATCTCTTTTTGTTTGTCTTGTCAATTGTTTCTAGATGATGTTCAATCGTTTAAAGCATTTGTTGATCTTTTCGAGAGCGATGTTTACCTGATCGTAAGTATGGGTAGCCATTAACGAGAAGCGGATGAGGGTACTGTCCGGAGCTACGGCCGGAGCCACAACCGGATTTACAAAGATGCCCTCTTCAAACAGGTCGCGGGTTACCTGGAATGTCTTTTCGTTGTTTCGTACAAATAAGGGGATAATCGGAGTAGAGGTGTTCCCGATTTCACATCCCATATATCTGAACCCGTCCAATGCATAATGGGTAATATCCCACAAATGGGCGATACGTTCAGGTTCGTTTTCCATAATGTCCAGGGCAGCCGATACGGCAGCTGTCGATGCCGGAGTGATGCTTGCGCTGAATATGTATGAACGGGAGTTGTGTCGTATGTAGTTGGCTGTAATGGAGTCTGTTGCGATAAACCCGCCCAAAGAGGCAAGTGATTTACTGAATGTGCCCATGATCAGGTCCACATCGTTTGCTACGCCGAAGTGGTCGCACGTACCGCGGCCTTGTCGGCCAAATACCCCGATTCCGTGAGCCTCATCTACCATCACCGATGCATTGTATTGTTTGGCCAGTTTTACGATTTCAGGCAGGGGCGCCACGTCTCCTTCCATGGAGAATACGCCATCTACCACGATTAATTTTATTTTGTCTTCCGGACATGATTTCAACACCTTTTCGAGTGAATTCATGTTGTTGTGCTTGAATTTCAGGGGAGTGGAGAACGAAAGGCGTCGGCCTTCAATAATAGAGGCATGGTCCAATTCATCCCATATAATGTAATCCTCGCGTCCGGTCAGGCAGGAAACCACGCCAAGATTTACCTGAAATCCGGTAGAAAATATAATTGCTTCTTCCTTGCCGACAAATTTGGCCAATCTCTTTTCAAGAGCTACGTGCATATCCAACGTACCGTTTAAGAAGCGGGATCCGGCACATCCGGTACCGTATTTTTGGATGGCAGCAATAGCTGCTTCCTTGATTTTGGGGTGATTTGTTAAGCCTAAATAACTATTCGACCCGAACATCAAGACTTTTTTCCCGTTGATAATAACTTCGGTGTCTTGATCGCTTTCGATGGCTCTGAAATAGGGGTATATCCCCTGAGCTTTCATCTTTTGGGGAATGTCAAATTTGGCTAATTTGGTTTGCAGTAAATTCATGATTATAATCGCAATTTACAGATTATCATACATTAAGTTATGAATAAGATATGCTTTGATGCATCGACCAAAACAGGCCAGCAAAAGTAGTCATTTTATTTTATTTGTCGTAATTTTTATTCTTCTTTTTTTGCTTTTAATCATACTTCTCTTTCTGGTATAACCAGGAGGAATATTTGGAAATAGTGTTATTTTTGTACCAAAATAAAATAGCGAATAACAGCTTTTATGAGTGTGTCGAAGAAAAAAGTATTAGCGATTATAAATCCCATATCGGGGACAAAGACAAAAGCAGACATCCCGCAAGCCTTACGTCAGGAAATTGATTCAAATAAATTCGATTTGGAAATCGTTTATACCCAATATGGCGGACATGCCACGGTTTTAAGTAACCAAGCGGTGGAAAGTCGATATGCTTACGTTTTGTCCGTCGGGGGAGACGGTACGTGTAACGAAATAGCGAAGACGTTGATACATACTGATACGGTTTTAGGGATTATCCCTACCGGGTCAGGAAACGGTTTAGCCCGGCATCTGGATATTCCCATGAAAACACAGGATGCCATCAAGCTGGTCAATGCCGAACATTCGGTAACCGTAGATTATTGTCGGGCTAACGAGCAGGTGTTTTTTTGTACCTGCGGAGTCGGGTTCGATGCTTTGGTCAGTTTACGTTTTGCCAAGGATAAACGACGGGGCGGATTGACTTATGTGCAGAAAGTCATAGAGTCGTATCTACGGTATAAGCCTGAAACGTACGAGTTGATTAGCGAAGAGGGAGCCATTCGGGAAAAGGCTTTCTTGATTGCTTGTGCCAATACCTCGCAATACGGCAATAATGCTTACATTGCCCCCCATGCCAATATGCAGGATGGCAAAATAGACATCACCGTGGTAAAACCTTTTCCTCCTCTTGAAGTAGGAACGCTCGCCATACAGCTGTTTACCAAAACCATCGATCGGAATACAAATATAAAAACGTTTGAAAGTTCCAAGGTTACGATTGTTAGGGAGCGTCCCGGTGTGATGCATTTGGATGGAGAGCCTGTTGAAATGCCCGATAAGATAGATATCCGTTGTATCTCCGGCGGATTGAAGGTACTTGTACCAAATCGCAAGCGGAAGCCCTCTATTATAGAGCCTATCCAGACGGCAATTTTGGATCAGATAGACGGTGTAAAGCATGAACTGGGAATCTGAGGAAGAGAATAGGTTCGATAGACAAATCGAACCCCTTCTTGTTTATATACGGCTATTTTTTCATTACCACTCCTTGATCGTCGAATTGTAATTTCAGCTTTTGGGAGAATCCTATTTCAATTTCATATCCATACGAAGTTTTCCGGAGCGTTGTAACCGCTTCGGTAGGGTATGTTGCGATGAGGTAGGAAAAGATTTTGGCCGGTAAAATATCGAATAGCGCAATCGGGAAAGGACTCTTTTCTACGTCAATCTCTTGCCAAAGCCCTTGTTGGTTGAATGAGATTTTTCCACGATTGAGAAAGGTTATTTCGTATGTTCTGCCATGTGTATCTGTCGTGATGGATGTGATAGAATCAAGCGAAAAATAGTCGTCGATAAAAGTTTGTGCAGTAATCGGTAGATCTTTTAACGCAATTTTCTCCCTGTTTTGGCAAGCCGGTATGATATTTATAAAGATGAACAAAATAAATAATGTCGTGAAAAATAATTTAGTTTTCATAAATATCCGTATTGTCCTTAGTATAACGTTATCAGGTAAGATTTGTTTGCAAAGAGATGTACTGACTTTTGCGATTATAATCCGTCATAGTTGGGCCAGAATCGTAAAAAATAATTATATTTGCTACGTTGAACACGATGCATTTCTCCGGGTATAACCGGCGGATTTATAGCGAGAAAATAAAATTAAAACACATACTTATGAAATTTATCGTATCCAGTACAGCTCTTTTGTCCCATTTGCAGGCAATCAGCCGAGTAATTAACTCGAAAAATACCATGCCTATCCTCGATAATTTTTTGTTTAATCTTCGGGGGAATAAATTAACCATGACCGCCTCCGATCAGGAAACAACCATGACAACCGAGATCGATGTCATCGAAGCCGACGGAGAGGGTATGTTTGCCGTGTCTGCAAAAATCTTGTTGGACCCCTTGAAAGAGTTGCCAGACCAACCACTTACCTTTGAAATCAACGATAGCAACCTGGAAATCTTTTTATATTTCCAGAACGGAAAATATAATTTCATAGGGGTTAATGGCGATGAGTATCCCCGTAAGTCGGAACTCGGCGAAGGAGCCGTATCCCTTACGTTAAGCGCCTCGGCCTTGTTGAACGGGATTAACCGGACGCTGTTTGCTACGGCTGACGATGAATTACGGCCGATTATGAACGGGATTTTCATCGATATTCATCCCGAAGAAGCTTGTTTTGTAGCATCCGACAGCCATAAGCTGGTGCGTTACAAAAACGTAACTGTAAAAGCCGGTATCGATGCAGCATTCATTTTGCCCAAGAAACCGGCCAATTTGTTAAAAAACATATTGCCAAAAGAGCAGGGAGACGTAACCGTCTCGTTCGATAACCGCAATGCTCGGTTCACCCTCTCCAATTTCGAGTTGAATTGTCGGTTGATCGAGGGGCGTTATCCCAATTATGCGTCGGTGATACCGCAAAACAACCCCAACCGTCTCATTATAGACCGCTCCTCATTTACCAATGCTTTGCGCCGAGTTTCCGTATTTTCAAGCCAATCCAGCAATTTGGTTAAATTGCAGCTCAGCAATAACCTGGTAGTGGTTTCAGCGCAGGACATCGATTACTCTACCTCTGCCGAAGAGAGTATTACGTGCAGTTATGACGGCGACGATATGAATATCGGATTCAAATCGACTTTCCTGGTTGAGGTGTTGAACAATATCGCCTCGCAGGAGGTCTCCATCGAATTGTCAGATCCTTCCCGTGCCGGATTGATCCTTCCGATGGAGAACCAACCCGATGAAGATCTGCTTATGTTGTTGATGCCCATGATGTTGAATGACTTTTAATGCCGGTATAAAATAAACAGCACATGCAACTGAATTTAAAAAATCCGTTGGTGTTTTTCGATTTGGAGACGACGGGTATCAATATCGTAACCGACCGGATTGTCGAGATCAGCTATTTGAAAGTAAATGTTGATGGGTCGGAAGTCTCCAAAACCATGCGGGTCAATCCCGAACGGCCTATCCCGGAAGAGGCCACGCGTGTACATGGAATCAGCGATGCCGATGTAGCCGATTGTCCGACGTTCAAGCAGATTGCCCGTTCTCTGGCCAATGAGATTGAGGGATGCGATTTGGCCGGTTTCAACTCAAATCGTTTCGACATACCGTTGTTGGTAGAGGAGTTTTTGCGCGCGGGAGTCG
>DVNA01000102.1 GCA_018714665.1 Candidatus Gallibacteroides avistercoris
CTGATTAACCGGTTGACTATATGACAATCAAACATATCACGTTCTTGCTCCTTTTTTTCGGTATTACGATAGCATCTTTTGCACAAGACCTCGACTACCCCAAAAAGACCGTAAATGGAAAAGAGTTTTACATCTACCATGTAGCCAGCGGTGAAGGTTTTTTTGCCATCGGCCGTAAATTCAATACAACACAAGAAGAAATTCTGAAATACAATCCAGAGGCACAATACGGGCTCAAAGGGAACCAGGAACTTTTGATACCCGTCCATACACAAAACACTCCGACCGAATCGGAAAACATATTCATCCATACCGTACAACCGGGCGAAACGTTGTATGCCATTGCCAATATGTACCACGTTACTACCCAAAAATTGATCGAACTGAATCCCGGTAGCGACAAAGGTATCAAGATAGGTTTCGAGTTGAAAATTCCACAAAGCGACAGCAACAACCCGTCGAACTCGGACGATAAATACATTTACCACACCATTGCCCCGAAAGAGACGCTCTTCTCCGTACAACGGAAATACAACAGCACCATAGAATCCATTATGATTGAAAACCCGGGATTGACTCCGGGGACTTTCACCATCGGAAAGGTAATACGCGTCATTCCCAATCTGAAACCGGAAGAACCGGTTGAAGCGGAGGAAATCATCCAGGAAGAGCTCAAACAGGAACCGACTTACATACAATACAAGGTAAAACGAAAAGAGACCCTGTTCAGCATCAGCCAGAAATTCAACGTATCCATACAAAGCATTCTGGACAGTAACCCGGGTTTGACCAAACTGTCGAGAAACGACATTATCAACATACCGACCCAGGAGACGGCAGCCTTGTTGGAAAAAGAGGAAGAACAACAGGAAACAGAGGTAAAACCCACGATAGATTCTACCCGTTTGATAAACGACATTTACAACAAAATAAATGAAGTTGAACGGAAAAACGAAATCACTGTAGCACTGATGCTCCCCTTCATGTTGAACCAACCCGAAAGCGTGGAATCGTCTCTGTATGTAGAATATTACGAAGGATTTCTGTTGGCCGTAGACAGCCTGAAAAAACAGGGTGTATCGATAAACCTGTATGTATATGATACCGAAAAATCAAAAAATACGGTAAAAACGATTCTGAACAAACCCGAAGCCAAGAATTTCGACTTGATTATCGGCCCGGTAGAAGACGATTTGATTAAGATCGTGGCGGACTTCGCTTTGGAAAACAACATCAACATGGTCAATGTGTTCTCCCTGAAAAACGACGAGGTTACACACAACGCCCGTATCTTCCAGACAAACATCCCGCACCCCTATCTGTATGCCGAAACCACCCAGGAGTTTTGCAACCGTTTTAAAAACAGGAAAGTCGTTTTCATTAAAGACCCGAATGCCAAAGAGAAAGAGGATTTCATCTCTACCCTGAAAACAGACTTGAACAGGCAATCACTCCCCTACATCGAACATACGTTAGAAGAGTTGCTGGCGAACGATGCGGCAATCCTGACGGGAATAAACCAACCGATTCTGCTGGTACCCACCTCTGAAAGTGTATCGTCTTTATCGAAAATTGTTCCGGAATTGCGCAAAGTAAAAGAAGAACATCCGGATTTGATTTTGTCGCTGTTCGGTTATCCCGAATGGCAAAAGAGCGTGCCGACCTTTATCGAAAGTTTCTACATCCTGGATACTTATTTTTACACACGTTTCTACATAGACCCGACAGATCGGCAAACCGATATTTTTTATCAGAAATTCAAATATTGGTACAGCAAGGAGTTGATAAACGCAAGTCCCAAATTCGGTATTTTAGGATTTGATACCGGTATGTACTTCTTGAATGCCCTGTGGAAATACGGACGTAATTTTGAGAACCAACTCGACCAGATCAACGCCCAAAGCATCCAAACCGATTTCTATTTCCAACGGGTAAACAATTGGAGCGGATTTATCAACAAAGGAATCTACTTTGTCAATTTCCGTCCCGACTATACCATAGACAAAATCAAACTTAGATAATATTCCGAAATGAAACGAATACACGGAATCATTGCCATATTGTGCTGCCTCTGTTTTGTTACCGCAGAAGCCCAAACGAAAATGAAAGAGATTTCTGTCGGGGCAGGAGGCGGTATTACACTCTCGAAAGCCCGTTTGAAACCCACCGTAAAACAAGGGTTCAAGATGGGGGCTACGATGGGGGCCCGATTCCGCTACATCGAAGAAAAATTTTTCGGATTCCAGATAGAACTGAATTACGCCCAACTCGGTTGGAAAGAGAATTTTGAAGGGGAACCTTACTCCTACTCCCGTTCTCTGCACTACATCCAGCTGCCTTTTATGACCCACATTTTTTTCGGGAACGACCGGTTCAGGGGATTTTTCAACTTAGGACCTCAGGTAGGATTCTTTTTTGCTGAAAAAGAAAATGCCAACTTCGACCCGGCCAATCCGCCGGCATTTGAAAACTACCACATCACCAATCAATATGCGCTGAATGTTGCCAACAAAATAGATTACGGCATTTGCGGAGGCGGCGGTATCGAGCTGCGAATGGGAAAACACAGCATCCTGGCCGAAGGACGATACTATTTCGGGCTGGGAGATTTTTTCAAGAACCGGAAAAAAGATTACTTTACCGCCTCGTCCAACCAATATATTTCAGTAGGACTCTCGTACCTATTCCATCTGAAAAAATAGAATCGGCTAATCGGTCTGCAAGAAACGGAGCGGCTTTGGTTCTATCCCCTGAAAAACCTCGCCATAGGCCCGAAAACGGGTACGGTCCGATACAGGCGATAACGACCAATACCCCGCCTCTATCTTGTCAGTGCAGAACTGCAACGGCATACGGGAAAGACTCTCTTGATGAAGTCGTTGTTGCTCTCCCTCTTCGGAACGGAAATCCACATGATAATACCCCTGCGAACCGGAAGCGATATATCGGTCAAACAGTATCCGAGCCACCATCCCCATACTCATACGCAGATTCAGTTCCACACAAGGGTGAATAAGGAAACAGTTGCTATCCGAATCCTGGTAGATCATCATATCCACCCCCAAGTATCCTTGATACTCGGTATCCCTCAATAAAGTTTCAAGAATACGGCGCATCTCTTTTTGCAACAGGAGTAACGGTTCGAGCCCGACATAAGAGGACAAATAACGTTCGATCATCCAATCCGGAGCAAGCCAGTTGCCTTGATACGCCCCGCGATCGTCGGTATGGAAACAGGAATAACCGGCAAAAGAGATACTCTTCCCGACCCGCAAAAATTCCATGGCAAAATCTGCCTGTTTGACATAATACCTCTCGGCAACAACACTCCCTTGACGGGCAAGAATCCCGGCAGTCCAATTCTCGACCGTCCTGTCAAAGCCATTTCTGCACCAACAGATACCTTTCCCACTACTCGACCAGGGAGCCTTTAAAACAACCGTCCGATATTGTTCCACAAAACGTTTAACAGCCCCCATATCATCCAATACACATGGTACAACAACCCCGGTACAGACCCCTTGTTGATGCAACTGCTTCATAATAGGTATGGTAACGGAACGGTGAGACAATTTTCGCAACAATGTAATCTGTGTATCGTCCGGCAGAAGTGCCGGAGAGATACCCATAGATAAAAATTTCGTTTTAACAGATGGACTCCACCCCCACGGACAACAACCCATTATATGCATATCCGGTAACAACGTAGCAACCTCTTGTCTTCCCGGCATACATCGCCACAAAGATTCAACCCCCAACCGCACCCTCAACGTCTCTTGCCACGAAAAGGCAACCGGATGGGCCGACAACACGACGGCATCGGAAGATCCATACCACAACGGCAAGAGCGAGAGGTCGGCAGCCAAGGTACGGGGCCACAATGGGGCGACATAGTATTTACCCCCCTGAGCAAGCGCCATGTCATTTTCCGGATTAAATATGTATAACCTCTTGTCCACCAAAATAGACTGATTTTATTTTTGTTTTCTCGTATCCAGAATTTGCTTCTCTTTAAAACAAAAGACAAAAATACGAAACTTTCTATCTTTTCCGTAAACGTGTCAGGTATTATAATATATAAACATCCGATACGTTTATTCTCCATTACTGAAAAAATTTGCAATAACTGCAAGAAAATGCTGTTTCATACGAGAAAAACGGCCAGGATAAAGATTCTTACCCGCATTTCTATCCAAGAATATACCAGAACAGTACATTACGATAAATAAAAAAATACACTGTTTATTTGTTATTTACATAACATATATCTAACTTTGTTGTCTAAAACAATCAAAATATCTATAATATTTATAAATGGTATTCAGCAGTCATCTTTTTATTTTCTGGTTCCTCCCATTAACGCTTATTTTTTACTATTTTCTAAAAAAAAGATGGAGAAACGGTTGGCTCACCCTGGTCAGTTATCTGTTCTACGGCTGGGCTAATCCGCTGTTCGTATTGCTCATGTTCTTATCAACCTGCATCGACTATTTCTGCGGTTTGGCACTGATGGACTTCCCGAAAAAAGGCGTTACGCCCCCGCTGCTCGTCCGGGGCGGCGAACGGACAAAGAAACAAAAGTGGGCTGTGGCGCTGTCGGTCATTGCCAACCTCTCGCTATTATCGTTTTTCAAATACGCCAATTTTGGAATCGAAAACTGGAATGCCCTGGTCCAACAATTTCTGAGCGACGACAGCTGGCTGTTGCCATCGTTGCACATCGTACTGCCTCTGGGTATCAGCTTCTATACCTTCCAATCAATGAGCTACGCCATAGACGTTTATCGGGGCGACGCCCGTGGCATTACCTCCTTTGTGGATTTCGCCTGCTACGTATCCATGTATCCGCAACTGGTAGCCGGGCCGATTATCCGGTTTCAGGAGGTTGCCAAACAGCTTCGCAACAGGGAACATACGTTGGATAAATTTGCCCGGGGAATCTCGTTCTTCGTATTGGGAGCAGCCCAAAAGATATTATTGGCCAATCCCGCAGGGATGGTAGCCGACTGGTCATTCGATACTCCCGACCGATTGCCGTTGGATGCCTGGTTTGGGCTGATAGCTTACTCTTTCCAGATATTTTTCGATTTTGCCGGTTATTCCAACATGGCCATCGGGTTGGGATTAATGATTGGATTTACGTTTCCCAAGAATTTCGACTTCCCTTACAAATCCCTCTCCATTACCGAGTTTTGGAGAAGGTGGCATATCTCACTCTCGTCCTGGCTGCGAGATTACCTCTATATCCCGTTAGGAGGAAACCGGAAAGGGACCGGCCACACATACATAAATTTAATGCTGGTCATGCTTTTGGGCGGGTTGTGGCATGGCGCTTCGTGGAATTTCCTGATCTGGGGAGCTATTCACGGCTGTTTTCTGGTAACCGAACGGTGGATAAAAGAACGGCAACTTGTCTCCATAAAATGGCCCGTTTACATAAAATGGGGATATACCTACCTGGTGGTAATTATTGCATGGGTATTTTTCAGGGCTCCCTCTCTGTCGGCGGCAACAGACTATTTGTCAAGTTTGATCGGGACAAACAACACCGCTGAGACTTCGCAAATGATCAGTGCAATCCTGTACACTCCCTATCACCTGCTCTCGTTAACGATAGGTGCTGTGGTGATTGCTCTTGCTCCGGGTGCATACCGCTGGACACGCGAATTGACAACCCCCAAGTGGATTATTTTGCTACTGCTTTTTACCATCAGCATCATGGCTCTTACCACCCAATCGTACAATCCTTTCATCTATTTCATTTTTTAAACGAATTAAACGATGAAACAAACGGATAAATTTACTTTGAGCCGAGAAGAAGAGGCGCTGGACGAAATAAAACGTACTCAGATAAAACGTTCGGAGGCCCAAGCAGCCATTACATTGTTCCTGTTCTTCTTGATAATCGTCCCAGCGGTACAGCTCCTCGTATCAATACCCGCCTTTGAGATGCCCCGAAAGGTACAGGGGAAGGGTATTGATTATGTATGGGAATACAACAAACAACTCATTGACCAAAAAGAGCACTGGGAATCATCGCTGGAAGAACAATCCTTTCTCCAAAAATTTTTCCCCGTACCTTTCCAACGCTTTTTAACCCAGGTATTGCATACCGGCAACGAAAAAGCCATTGTAGGAAAAGAGGATTGGTTGTTCTACGAAACCGACATCCGCTATTACCAAACGCCTATCAATTTCAACTCGGTAGCGTGCATTATCGATTTTGCCAATCAACTGGAAAAAAGAGGTATAAAGTTGTTACTTATGCCTGTTCCGCTGAAACCGACCTATCATCCGGCAATGCTATCCGGTCGTTATCCCGCCGGGAAACGATTACAGCATCCGGATTATGCGCGATGGAAAGCCGAACTGCAATCTGCCGGGATATCCTTTGCAACATTACCCGACACAATCACCTATTTGCGAGAAGACACCCACTGGGATGCCGCCTCCATGGAGAAGGCCGCCGACTATCTGGCCAACGACATACGCTCATACGCCACCGTAGAAACCGGTACGACAAATTATACCCTGGAAAACGAAAAGATTTGCCAAAGAGGGGACATCTACTCGATGCTCCGATTAAAAGCATTACTCCCCTGGGGAGCCCCCCAAACCGTCGAAATCCATCCGGTATTGAATGAACGGGGCGAAGGATGTTTGCCTTCGCGGGAATCGCCGGTTTTACTTTTGGGTGACAGTTTCAGCAATATCTATTCGTTACAGGGATTGGGATGGGGCTCCGGTGCCGGACTGGCCGAACAGCTAGCTTTCCGGCTTCAAATGCCCATCGATGCCATCCGGCGTAACGATGCCGGCAGCATTGCTACCCGGAAAATCTTACAAAACGAGCTCAAACGAGGTAGAGACCGGTTAAACGGTAAACAGGTAGTTATCTGGGAATTCGCAGAAAGAGAACTCTCTTTCGGAGAGTGGGAAAAATTGGATATGACATTGGGAACCCCTGAACCCAGTACCTTTATCGCTCTCGACAGCGGAGACTCATTAACCGTACAGGGAACCATTCTGGAACGATCGGCATCGCCCATGCCCGACAAGGTTACCTATGCTGACCACGTCATAGCCCTTCACCTGACAGATTTACGCCACACCTCGGGAGACTCCATTCCGGGCGAAGCTGTCGTATATACCATGGGAATGAAAAATCGGGAACTAACACCCGAAGCCTTCCTGCGTGCAGGAGACCACATCCGGATAACACTCAAAAGCTGGCAAGACAACGAAACGCAATACGGAGGATTCAACCGGAATGAATTGGACGACATAGAACTGCAATTACAGGAACCCGTATGGGGCGAAAATATTAAACGTATAGATTGAGAAAGAAACAACACATATTCAAAAACCGAAAAAAGATAAAAGCCATGATTATCAAACACCTGAAACTCTTTATTGGAATTCTAACATTCGTATTCCTTTCTCCGGCAACCGCACAGGAGAATAGTACTACATTTATGGAGGCTTGCCGCAAAGGAGCACAGTCGCCAACCATCACCGTGGCCGGCAAAGAGAATTGGGCTTTCCTCAAAAGTGAACTTCGGTTTCTCTCTGCAGGGGATTTCTGGGGAGAAAATGCCGCCAAGACCTCCCAAGCCAAGGATCCCAAAGTACAAGACCCGCTGGCAGCCATAACGGTCTATCAAAAAGCACTGGCAGCCGAAAACATCGACCTGATTCTCCTACCGATTCCACCCAAAGCGGTGATCTATCCGGACAAATTACCGGATGTCAATCTCCCTGTTGCCCGGTATGATCAATCATTACAACGGTTCTACGACATTCTGCGCAAACAAGGCGTTCAGGTTTTTGACGTTACACCTCTCTTGATAAATGCCCGCAAAAACTCAGACGAACCGCTCTATTGTTTAGGCGACTCGCACTATTCCAGCTACGGATGTAAAGTAATTGCCGAGGCTCTGGCCAAAGAGATACAAAAAAGCCACAAACTATCCGGCAAACAAAAATACACCACAGAAAAAAATAACATCCGCATCACCGGAGACCTCTACAAAGCAGCCCAGAACAGTTCGGGGAATACGTTACCCAAAGACGAATCCATCGCTCTATATACCGTCAAAGGGGGTGAAACCAAAAGCAAAGAGTCGCCCATCCTCATTTTGGGAGACAGCCATACGTTGGTTTTCGATATCGGAGCTGACCTCTTTTCCACCAACGCCGGGTTTCCCTCGCTCCTGGCTGCTGCATTAAAAATGCCGGTAGAGGTAATGGGAGTACGCGGATCGGGAGCCACGCCTGCCCGTATCAACGTATATCGGAGAAGCAAAGCCGATGTAAACTTCCTAAAACAGAAAAAACTCTTTATCTGGTGCTTCTCCGCTCGGGAGTTTACCGAAGCCAACGGATGGAACGCATCCGTTCCCATAAAATAGGTAATACAATAATCATATAGCTATGAAAACAACTGCAAAAAAAATCCGGCTGTTGTTCTGGATCTGCCTGGCCATTTTATCTTTACCGGCCTATTCGCAAGATAAAATTTTGTTGCCCCACGGATTTGTAACATACAGCCGAGGCGAAAATTACAACCGGGTTATCTGCCGGGCCGAAATAGCACCGGGAATGACCTACGAACAGATACACGCCACCGAACGGGTCATCTGCGAAAAGGGTGAGTTCGGGGGAGACATTACTACCCAAATATCATTTGACGGGAAATGGGTAGCCTTTGCCCGAAGCCTGCAAGGAACAGACGACGGCAGCGGTGGAAACAATTATGCCGATTTCGACAAATGGGACATTTACATTGCCCGTGTTGACGGCGACCTGCCGGTTACGCCCATCCGGATAGGACACGGATTCTTCCCCTCGTGGGGCGACGACTCGCGTGAAAAGATAAAGACCCTCTACTACTCCCGTTGCGATGGAGAGAAGCGGGTATGTAAGGTTAAAATAGACGACAAGGGCAACATCGTAGAGAAAGAAAGCGTAGTCGGAAAAATCCCCGAAGAGGGTTACGAAGGGTTTATCTTTGCCGCCCCGAACGGACAGTTTGCAGCCTACCGGAAATCGGGTGCCGTATATACCTATTGGTTTGAAGGGCCCAATAAAGGGAAGGCTATCTTAATGACAGGCGGTTGCCACCCACACGTTACGGCCGACAGCCGCTGGGTTTACCATGCTAACCGAAACGCCGTACGCTCGGACGGAAGTGCCCGCGGCGAGGCCGGAGCAGGAGGTCTTTATCACTACGGCTCATCAAATGACATGAACTGGTTTGTTACCCGTACAGAGGGAGACAACACCATCATCAACAAAGGACGGGAATC
>DVNA01000103.1 GCA_018714665.1 Candidatus Gallibacteroides avistercoris
ATAGTATGGCATCAACAATTACTCTAAAATGGAAAAACAATACGACGTTTGAATCCGTCATTGACGGACACAAGCTCTCCATCGACACATCGGTCGATATGGGAGGGAATGATGAAGGTCCCCGCCCGAAGGTTCTCATGCTACTTTCTCTGGCTGGATGCTCGGGATTAGACATCGCCTCCCTTTTCCACAAAATGCGAGTAGTAGCCGACCGACTTGAAATTGAAGTCAGTGGAGAATTGTCTGATACTGTTCCCGCTATATATACTTCATTTCACATTGTTTATAGGGTATGGGGCAAGGATGACGATCGGGATAAAATAATCAAAGCCATCCGATTGTCAGAAGAAAAATATTGCGGAGTAGCCGTCATGTACCGGAAAATCGGGGCAGTAACATACGACATCTTTATCAATGACAATAAAATATCCTTGTAACAAGACAAAGGGATGAAAAAAATTTTCCATCCCTTTGTCTTGTTATTCACCATTTATTTAATCAAACATATGTCTCAACTTACTGAATATCCTGTCTTTTATAGAGGGTGTAGGTGTAAAACTAGATGATTTATTGAGTTTTTCTAGTGTCGCTTTCTCGTCTGAGGTCAAAGATTCCGGGACATATACCGATACATTTACCAGCAAATCGCCCGTTCCGTAACGATTAACCGAAGGTAATCCTTTTCCCCTTAAACGGAGGACCTTCCCGGGCTGAGTACCTGGATCTATTTTGACTTTGGCCCGTCCATCAATAGTAGGAACCTCTACGCTTCCACCCAACGCCGCCGTAGGAAAGCTCAACAACAAATTATATATCAAGTCATTTTCATCTCTCAACAATTCGGGATGCGGTTCTTCTTCTATTACCACCAACAAATCGCCATTTACACCTCCATGCCTAGCGGCATTTCCTTTTCCACTCATCGACAGTTGCATCCCCTCGGTCACTCCCGCCGGAATATTGATACTGATTACCTCCTCTTCCCGTAAAACACCTTCACCGTTACATTCGGGACATTTTTTGGTAATAACATGCCCCTCGCCGTTACACGTAGGACAACTTGCCGTAGTCTGCATGGCTCCCAATATCGTCTGCTGAATCTTGGTAACAACTCCACTTCCATGACACGTATTACACTCGGTATAGGCCGTTCCATGTTCTGCACCTGTTCCATTACAAGCTTTACAGCTTACATATTTCTTTACCTTGATTTTTTTCTCTACGCCTGTGGAAATCTCTTTTAAGGTCAATTTAACACGTACCCGCAAGTCTGAACCTCGATTGACATGCTGATGACGTCCGCTGCGAGAACTGCTGAATCCACCGAAACCTCCGAAATGTCCGCCAAAAATATCCCCGAAATGAGAAAATATATCTTCCATGGACATGCCGGATCCACCGTATGCTCCTGCTCCGGCACCGCCGCCTAAACCTTCATGTCCGAACTGATCGTAGCGTTGCCGCTTTTCTGGATTGCTCAATATGTCGTAAGCCTCTGCTGCCTCTTTGAACTTTTCTTCGGCTTCTTTATCTCCTGGATTCTTATCGGGATGATACTGTATGGCTTTCTTGCGATACGCCTTCTTTATCTCATCCTCGGTTGCATTCTTGGCAACTCCCAGCACTTCATAATAATCTCTTTTACTACTCATCGAAGTAACATTTTAAATTATTCACCGACAACAACTTTCGCATAACGGATTACTTTATCGTTCAAAGTATATCCTTTTTGCACACAATCAATAATCTTTCCCTTTAAACTGGCATCTTCCACCGGGAAAGTAGTAACAGCCTCGTGATATTCGGTATCGAAGTCCTGCTTGTCCGTTTTGATCTCTTTCACACCATGTTGTTCCAGATAGGTCTTGAATTTACTGTAAATCAAGTTCATCCCTTCTTTTACAGCCTCTACATCCGAGGTTTCTGAAATAGACAAAAGTCCTCTCTCAAAATCATCGATAATCGGCAAAATATGCTTCATACAATCTTCTCCGCCATTTTTAAGCAATTCAGCTTTTTCCCGTAAAGTACGTTTACGATAATTGTCGAAATCGGCACGTGCCAACAAAACTTCGTGGTTTAATTTTTCTATCTTTTTCTTTAATTCTTCCACCTCTGCTGCCAGATTGTCAGTCTCGTCCGCACTATCTGTTTTAGATTGTCCTTTTTCTTGGTTTTCGGGTTCTTCCGAGGGGATTTCCAATTCAGGTTCTACTACCGATTGATTATTAACAGATTCCTCTTGCCCTTTTTTCTTTTCTTGACTCATATAGATGTTTTTTTTATTTCCTGTTCATCGTATAATCACCGCATCTTTCAGCGACGTAGTTTTCTCTACTGATAGAAACAAAAATACTGCCAATGGGAAAAGGCAGTATTTTTGTCACTTATTGGGCAACAAGACACACATTTTGTCAGTTCCTTATTTCTCGGGATTTAATTTATCATCTAACCAAACCAATCCAGCCCCATCCCCTACGCGTTTAAGGGTAACGATTAGTTGCGATATTTCTGCTTCATCGACTACTTGGCGGCGAACAAATTCCTGCAACAGGATTACCGTAGCATGATCGTTTTCTGTATTTGCAATATTCACCAACATATCGATTAGGTCTGTCATCCGCATCATGTGAACAAGGGCATATTCAAATATCTCGACCGGGGGGCCAAATTCCTGTGGTATATCTACAATATCACTTACTGACAGTTTTGCTCCCTGGGATATACCGTATTCCATAAATCGAGAAGCCCGTTGTAACGCTTTTTCCCGTTGTTTACACATCCAAACAGCCAATCCAGGCAATCCTTCGGAGGACAACTGCAACGAGATGGAAAGATAAAACTGGGCAGACCACAGTTCTGCATTCATTTGCGCATTAACGGCTTCTTCCACTCTTTTCTTCAACATAAACGTGTATATAAATTAAAATCTTTCGGCTTTTAATTTATAACAAATCTACCGTTGAAACGTTCATCTTAAAACATACACATTCCTTGCCAAACAAAATGCAAGCCCCAATTGGGCAAACAGACAGGAGGATTTTTAAAAATACCAAATACCGCTGCTCCCGAACCAGACATGGAGGCATAAACAGCTCCACTCTTGTATAAAAGATCCTTGATTTCGCCTATTACCGGATGAAGTCGAAATATATTTTTCTCAAAATCATTAAACATCAATGTCTTCCACTCTTCAACCGGCTTCTGTATAATATCAGAAAGAGCGACCGACGGGATAGCCGGAGAAATACAAGAATAGGCCTCGGCTGTCGAAACCGATTCTTGTGGTTTTACCAATACCAATGTATATCCTTTTAACGAAAACGATACCGGCTCAAATTCATTACCAATGCCTCTGGCCAATACCGGAACGTTGTATATGAAGAAAGGACAGTCCGCTCCCAGTTGAATGGCATATTGAGCCAAGTCTGCATCGGATAAAGAGAGTTGAAACATATCGTTCAACATTTTCAAGACAAATGCGGCATCTGACGACCCACCTCCCAACCCGGCGCCAAAAGGAATCGCCTTATGTAATTTAATATCACAGACCGGAAGATCAAATCTATCGGCCAACAACCGGTAAGCCCTGTATACCAGGTTTTTTTCGAGAGGCCCCTCTATGGAAAAACCTGAAACAGCCAAATTCGTTTGTCCACAAGCTGACGGCAATATTTCAAGCGCATCACAAAGGGATACCGGATAAAAAACAGTTTCTATGTTATGGTAACCATCCGGACGTTTAGATACGATATTCAATCCTAAATTGATTTTTGCATTGGGAAATGTCAACATATGATACTCTTGTAACTCAATTCTTCTTGCTACAAAAATAAGAAAACACCATCATTTTTACTATTTATAGCTTGATTTTTCAAAGGGGGATGCGTACTTTTGTTAGTTGCAAACACAATAAATAAAGCATGGAACCGAAACGAAATTACCGCAACAACAAACTCAATAATAGTACTCCTATTCCCGAATTCGGGAAATTACAACCACAAGCTCCCGAATTGGAAGAGGCTGTATTAGGAGCTCTCATGCTTGAAAAAGATGCTTACTCGATTGTCAGCGACATATTAAAACCCGAGTGTTTCTACGAACGGACCAACCAACTGATTTATTCGGCCATCGTCGATCTAGCCTCTCGTCAACAGCCGATAGATATGTTGACCGTAACGGAACAACTACGCAAACGGGGCGACCTGGAAGCTGTGGGGGGAGCCTATTTTATTACCGAACTTACCGGTCGTGTGGCATCAGCTGCCCATATTGAATTTCATGCACGCATCATCGCCCAGAAATATTTGGCAAGAGAGTTGATCCGTTTTTCTTCGGAAGTGCAAACCAAGGCCTTTGACGACACCAACGATGTGGATGATTTAATGGAGGAAGCCGAAGGTAAACTTTTTGAAATTTCCCAACGAAACGTAAAAAAGGATGTTACCCAGATCAATCCCATCATCAAAGAGGCTTTGGACAACCTGCAAATCGCCTCCAACCGGAAAGATGGATTGAGCGGCCTGCAAACCGGATTCCACGCATTGGACAAAATAACCTCGGGATGGCAAAATTCCGATTTAGTCATCATTGCTGCTCGACCGGCCATGGGAAAAACGGCATTTGTTCTCTCCATGGCAAAGAACATGGCCATAGACTATAATACTCCTGTTGCCGTTTTCTCGCTTGAAATGTCAAATGTACAACTGGTCAACAGATTAATTATCAATACGTGCGAAATACCAGGGGAAAAAATCAAAAGTGGACAACTTACTACGGCAGAATGGGACCAACTCATGACCAAAATAAAGGGATTATACGATGCTCCTATTTACATAGATGATACGCCCAGCCTGTCGGTATTTGAACTACGTACAAAAGCCAGAAGACTGGTTAGAGAGCATGGTATCAAGCTGATTATAATTGATTACCTGCAACTTATGAATGCCAGCGGGATGAATTTTGGAAGCCGCGAACAGGAAGTTAGTACAATATCCCGATCTTTAAAAGGGCTTGCCAAAGAATTGAATATTCCTATCATCGCATTGTCTCAGCTGAATCGAGGAGTGGAAACCCGGCAAAAAGAGGACAAACGCCCTCAGTTAGCAGATTTAAGAGAATCCGGAGCTATTGAACAGGATGCAGACATGGTATGCTTTATTCATCGTCCCGAATACTATAAAATCACGGAAGATGAGAAGGGCAACTCATTGATAGGCGTTGCTGAAATCATCATAGCCAAACATCGAAATGGTGCGGTGGGTGATATCCGCTTAAATTTCAAAGGAGAATTCGCGCGTTTCCAAAACATGAATGAAGAGATGTTATTGACTCCTTCTTCCAAAGAAAATGTAACGATTTATAAATCGAAAATGTACGACGAGCCAGGCCCTTCCTCATATGGGCTACAAAATGCGGCATTCAATGCATTCAACAATACAGAAGATTTCTTACAAGGGAACAAATCTTCTGATCAACCTCCTTATTAGAAGAAGGTAAAAAAACAAT
>DVNA01000104.1 GCA_018714665.1 Candidatus Gallibacteroides avistercoris
AGGTGCTGCTTGTCAGTTCCTCGAATCCGGCCCCAATGTTTCAATCATAGCATTGGCCGATGTCTTTAAAGACAGACAGGACGGTTGTAGAAAAGTATTAAAAGAAAACTATAATAATGAAGTCCCTGATGCCAATTGTTTTTTAGGCTTTGATGCGTATAAAAAAATTATGGCTATGCCAGAAGTAGATGTAGTCCTTTTATGTACCCCAACTCATTTTAGACCAGAGCACTTCAAAGCTGCCGTAGAAGCAAAAAAACATGTATTTATGGAAAAACCTTGTGCTGTGGACCCTGTGGGAATACGCACGGTAATTGCAGCAGCAAAGGTGGCGGAATCATTGGGCTTAACTGTAATTACGGGAAACCAACGCAGACATAGGCGTGATTATTGGGAAGCTTATGTTAATGTCAGAAATGGTATGATTGGAGATATTGTATCCACCACTTGTCATTGGGATCAAGGAGCATGGTGGAATAAGAAAAAACGTCCGGAATGGTCTGATATGGAATATTGTATAAGAAACTGGTTTAATATAAAATGGTTAAGTGGAGATCATATTCTTGATCAAGCGGTACATAATATAGATGTGGTTACTTGGTTTATGGGAGATAAACCTAAATCGGCAACGGGATTCGGTGGCCGTTTGCGCCGTTTGACGGGCGATATATATGATAACTTTGCTTCGGATTATACTTATGAAGGGAATAAGCGAATGTTATGTACGGCAAGACAGATTGATGGATGCGAAGGAAATGTCTCAGAACAAATTCTTGGAACAAAAGGTGTTGCATTTCTAAATGATGGAAACAATATTTATTTTGAGGATTATAATGGTAATAAGATATGGAGTTATGATTATGAAAAGAAACCGGTAAAAAATCCATATAATCAAGAACATATACATTTGGTTGAATCAATCCGTTTGAATAAAAAAATAAATCAAGCGTTGGATCTGGCATATTCAACACAGGTTGCCATTTTAGGAAGAGAGGCTGCATACACAGGAAAAAGAATAACCTGGGATGAGATTATGTCTTCCGAGCTTCGTTACGGTCCAACTGAATATAAGATGGCAGATCTTCCGGATTATCATGAAGGCGAAGCTCCGATTCCAGGAAAAGATCCTCAGGCCCCCATGTAATGAAAGTTTATTAACTTTGTAAAATCAATAAAAATCTGCACGTTTTAGACAACCGTAAAACGTGCAGATTTATTAGGAGTATATTCATGTGGAGAAATGAAGTCAAATTTTTATCCGCTTTATTTGTCAGCCTATTAATAGATAAAAACAAACTGATAAAATGTAAGAAAATATAACAAGTATAGGTTGTAAATAAGATACGCCGTAATCCGGAAACGGATTACGGCGTATCTTATTGTTTTTTGTTTTTTTATGGATTGTTTTCCGGCGTTTGCTCAGGCATATCGCACACCACCCTGAAACCTACGCTTTTGGTGTCAGAATACCACCAAATGCTTTTGGGCTGTTGGGGGTCGGTCTTTAACCAGTTGTCATGTTGTGAAGCTGCCCGGCTGGCACAACGTACATCGGCGGCATCGTTGGTGAAGTCTCCTCCTCTGACAACGTGTTCCGTTCCCGATTCAGGCCCTTTGGGGTCGGTAACATCCGTAGGAGTCTGTGCGTACGCATCGTCTGCATACCAGTCTGAACAGTATTCCATTACGTTACCCAACATATTTTTGAGCCCGAATGGGTTCGGCGATATTTTGGAGGGTTCCATCGATTTGCTGTTGCTGTTCTTGGCATACGCCACAAAGCTGTTGATGACGGCTGTATCGGCATCGAAGAATTTGCGTATGAAGCCTTGATCCGAGAATTTTTTCGGGTTACCTTCAAAGAAGAAGGGGGTTTGTGTCCCTCCTCGGGCAGCGTATTCCCATTCTGCCTCTGTCGGTAACCGGTAGTGCTTGCCGGTGCGTTTGGATAGCCATTGGCAGAAAATTTCTGCGGCGTAATGGGTCATGGTAATGGCAGGACGGTCTATTCCTCCCCAGCCCTGGTCGGGGAATCCGAACGGCGGAGTGGGCCCGCTGATGGCATCTACCTCCGGATCCGTGGCGTTATTGGCTCTGATAACGTCCGGAGCAATACGGCCTTCTGACATGGTTTGTGCATAAAATGCCCAATACATATCCCACGTAACTTCAATTTCTCCCATGAAGAAGGGGCTGATGGTTACGTTACGTACCGGACCTTCGTTTTCCTTGCGGAAAGGTTCGTCTTCGGGACTTCCCATCTGGAATGTCCCTCCGGGGATGGCTATCATGTTAAACGATACCGATGTGGTAGGGATTTTTTCAGTAAAGTTTTTGAACTCGGTAACGGGCGTTGCTTCTGTGTAAACTTCTTTGTTGTCTGTTTTTACAGCAGGCAGTCCTTCCATTTTGGCATGTATCATGTTGGGATCGTAATGTCCCACGGATAGGTGGCAACTGATACATTGCAAATCGAGTTTCTTCTCATTCTCATCGTAGTAGAGGTGTGCGGTTATTCCTTCGTCGTTTAGTTCCGGCGGGAATAGATTAGTGTGGCACTCCTTGCACGATTCGTTATATACGATTTTGGAGGCGTATTCTAAATTTTTTTTGCTTTCCCAATTTATTTTGGCGCTGTCCTTGGTCAGGTAAGACCAGAGGTCTTTCATGCCGGTTTTGGCTTTGGCCGAAAAGTATTTTATGCCGTTGTTTTCAGGCGGAAGGTGGCACTCTACGCAATGTACACGTACGCCCGAGGGGCTATTCCCTCCGTGTGTGGAGAGTTTCCAACTATCTTCGGCATGAGGGTGAATATGGCAGATCTGGCATGATTCGTCGGTTGACGACTCTTTATAAATGTAATGTCCTCCGAGCATGACGATTATGCCCAACACAATTCCTGTTGAGAGAATAACTCCGTTACGTTTAAAAAATTTCTTTTTGGATCTGGATCCCATTGTTTTCATTCTTTAATTTATCATCATCAATTTGTACAAAACTGTCTAAGATGATGTTTTTATACCGGATATCCTGTATGATGATAGGTCTTTCGGGAATAAAAAATCTTAGACAGTTCTCATCTTCTTTTCAAAAGGGGGTACACTTTTCTCAAATTTTGTCTGTTTCGAAATTATTTAAGTTTATACCCTTTGCGATATTTGTATTCGTTAAGCATATGTTTTTCGGCTTCATCATCGTTTACGAAATCTTCTTTGTCCGGATTCCATTTGATCGGTCGTTTCAGGTCGGTTGCCATATTTCCTAAGGTACACATTGTACAGGTACGGTGTCCTATTTCGACCGGAGTACTCGGATCTTTGCGGGAGCGTACCGATTGTATGAAGTTTTCGAGATGGGGGGTTCCTGTTTCGTAGTTGCCGCCGGTTATTCTGGTGCCTTCCGGAATATTGAGTTCGGGAGAGGAGGCTTTATAATGTTCGCGTGATACCTCTATCCAACCCTCTGTTCCATAAAATTTGACCCCTTTGGTTCCGGCTTCGTTGAATTTTTCTTCTGTTAATCGTGTTCCGTTGTCGTAGATATAGGTCAAATATTTTTCATCTCCGTAGCCGGCCGGAATAATCTCGATCGGGCCACTGAGGTCTTTTCCCAATCCCCATTGGGCGATGTCGAACATATGGGCTCCCCAGTCGGTAGTATATCCTCCACCTGTTTCTTTGTACCATCTCCAACCACCCCAGTCCGATTCATTTTTTTCGGGATCTAATGAGATAACCGGATTCAACGAGGCATTGTAAGGGATATATTTGGGTAGAGGACCTAACCATAAATCCCAATTCAGGTCTTCCGGAATGGGTTGTTCCGGTAAATTATACGGGATGGGAGGCGCTCCTACGCAGGCCTTAACGTTCGTAACCAATCCGATTCTTCCTTCCCGTACCATTTTGGTGGCGTGCTGGAATGCAATATCGTCTCGTTGTTGGCTGCCCACTTGCAGTATCCGTTTGTTTTTTCGGACGGCTTTTACCAGTTCTTTCCCTTCGGTAATGGTAAAGGTAAGCGGTTTTTCCAGATATACATCTTTTTTTGCCTTGCAGGCGGCGATAGCAATGCTCGCGTGCCAATGGTCGGGGGTGGCAATAATGACAGCGTCGATGTCAGGGCGTTCCAACAAGTCCTGGTACCGCTCGTACATATCTACGTCGCTGGCCTGGTTCTTGTCTGCATAGAATTTGTCGACTCTGCGCTTGAAGCGTTCTCTTTTGATGCCATAGACATCACAACCGGCAACTATTTTTACACCGGGGATGTTTAAAAATCCATTGACCAGGTACATGGCTTGTTGTCCTAATCCGATAGCTCCCATCCGAATGGTATCGCTTGGTGCCATCAGTTTGGCGTACGATGACGGGATAAAAGTCAATCCCATTAAACCGATAGCCGAACTACGAATGAATTCTCTTCTTGTAATTGCCATTTCTTTGTTATTGTGTGTTAGTTAGTATTTCTTATTCTATTTTGATGGTCGTACTGTATTGGGCCTTGTCTTCGGTCGGGAAGTTGTCGGGAACTTTTTGTTTTACTTTACCCGTTGCAGCCCATTCCGTACCACGTTGCAGCAGCGTAATGAAATCTATTGATTCCAAACTGCGCATATCGTTGTCTCCTTCCCATAAATGGCCGCATACCCAATGGAATATTCTTCCTTTTCCGTATGTTAATGTAAAGATAACCGGTTCTTCTCTTTTACTGTTTACCGAATAGGCGGTTCCCAGAATGGTCATGTTTTTGGCCGGACCGCGTAATTGGTCGTACAGTTCGTCGTGTTCGCGCAGCCAAACCTGAGGCAATCCCTTCATAATGGGATGCTGGGGATTTCGGTTTATCACTTTTATATCGCACCGGGCTCCATGCGAGCCTCCGATTCCCGGAGAATAATCCAGTTTCAGTTTGCCGTTTTCCCAGTAGGCATAGGGACCCCATTTCTCGTTCCGGTCTCCCCAACCTCCTAATCCGATCATTTCGTTAAAGGCCGGCCATTGAGGGAAACTGTTGTTAGAGGCGTGAATGATGACTACACCCCCTCCTTTCTTTACATATTTTTCAAAAGCCTCCTGAGTAGTTTTGGGCCAGTTATCAGTTGTGTTGTAGTCGAACAAGACTACGTCGTATTTGTCAAATGGTGCGGAAAAGTTTTTTACCTCCTCGGAGGTTGTTGTCAATACGATGTCTGTCTCAAATATTTTTGCGGCATCCAATGCCTTTTTCATAAAAGGATGCGTTCTTTTCCAATCGTGGTTGTTTTGTCCCGAAATCAATAAGACTTTGATGCTTTTTTTTGCCGATACCTGAGTGGCCGTTATGCTTGGGAACAAGAATAGACAAATGACAATGATGCATTTATAATAAAAACATTTTTGAAATAAATTAAGCGAAAATGTGTTTTTCATTCTTTCTTTAAATTGTGTTTTGTGTTCATTTTGATTATTTGGCTACTAAGGTATGGAAAATAAATATATTATCTATTATGTGTAAACGTTATTTTGTGTTAACTTAAAGAGGGCAAGGTGTTAATTGTAAATGTATGACGGTTTTAAGAGAGAACTTTTCTCGGGGGGCGAATAAATTTACGGTAAAGATTTGTATTTTTGCCTGAGCTATAAGATACTATATTATGGGCAGACGTTTTTTGTTTTATATAGGGGGCATTGTCCTTTCGTTTTTAGGGTTGGTTGCGTGCTCCGATGACAATAAGGGGGGGGAAGACATGAATCCGCCTTTGTCCAAAGCACAACATACGGTATTGATGTATATGGCGGTGGACAATTCGTTGTATTCGGAGACTTCTGATGTGTTGAACAAATTGTTGAGAGGAGTGAATATCTCTGGATTGAATAACTGTAATTTGGTTGTTTATCTGGATAATCTGGGGGAATTTCCCCGTTTGATGAGTGTCCGGATGGGAGACGGTGGTAAGGCAGAATGGCAGACGGTTTGTTCGTATGAAGAGCAGGATTCCTCTTCTCCCGAGGTGATGAACAAGATTATTCAAGAGGTGGCATCTCGGTTTCCTTCTGATACGTACAGTCTGATTGTCAGTTCTCATGGAATGGGTTGGATTCCGATTGTCGATTCTTATGCTATGGAGACTGCGCCCGAGGCAATGCCGCATCTGCCCGATGGAATTGGATTCTTGGATTCCTCTGTGGCGACGCGAGCATTCATTCAGGATAGAGGTAATTGGATGGAAATAGATGAATTTTGTAGTGCTGTACCCGATGGGATGTTTGAATATATCCTGTTTGATGCCTGTTATATGGGTTGTGTAGAAATTGCCTATGCATTACGGAATAAAACCGATTACCTTATTTTTTCTCCCGCAGAAGTTTTGGCCGAAGGGTTTCCGTATCATCTGTTGATGCGTTATATGCTTACTCCGGTACCGGATTTGCAGGCAATCTGCGAGGGGTATTTCAACTACTATGCAAGTAAAACGGGGGCAAACTGTTCGGCAACGGTTGCGTTGGTCGATTGTTCCCAGATGGAGGCTTTGGCCGCTGCCGTGCACGATGTCTTGTCGGAAAGCGACACGCGGGGAGCCATTGACAATTATTGGGAGGTGCAGCGTTACGACCGGCTGAGTGCCCGTATCTTGTTCGATCTGGATGACTATATGTCGAGGATAGGCGTCGCTTCGTACGACCGTTTTGCTTCTCAATTGGAGAAAACCGTCCTGTATAAGGCGGCCACTCCTTCCATGCTGATGGGAAGCGGCGGGTTTTATATCAACCATTATAGCGGACTATCTACCTATATTTGGCAGGACCAGTACCAGAATCTGAATAGCGTTTACCGCCAGTTGGAGTGGTATAAAACCGTATATGAACAGCCGTAAATAATGCGGCAGAACCGATTAGGAACATATCCAATCATTTGGAAGTAAGGTAAGAAACACAGTCCGATGTTTTTTATATCCCGTCTCGATATTTTTGAAATAAATCGTTTACGATGCCGTCGCCTAAGCCTAACGTTGGCACCTCTATTTGTGATACTCCTGCGTGGCGGGCAATCTCTAAGAACAGCGATGCTGCGGGAACGATAACGTCAGCCCTGTCCGGTTTTAATTGTAGCTTTTCCATGCGTTCGGTTACGCTCATTTTTTTCAGGCAAGAGTATATTTTTTTCAAGGTTGTTATTTCAAGAGGCTTTCCGGCCTTTGTACCGGAGAGCCGGAACAACTTGTTGATGTTTCCTCCTGAACCGATGATACGCATTCCGGGATAACGGTTGCGAAGAATCTCCAAATCCGAATACAAGCGGTCTATTTCGTTTGGGTCTGTTTTATCGTGCAATAATCTCAGGGTACCTATGTTGTAAGATTCCGTTCCGACCAGACAACCCTTTTCTATTCGGCTGATTTCCGTACTGCCACCTCCAACATCCACACAAATATGATGCTGCTCAGGGTTGAATAAATTGCCAATATGGCTTGAATAGAGCAATGCAGCCTCTTCATATCCGGAGATAATTTCCAGATGTATTCCGCATATTGCCTCTATTTCTTGGGCTACGGAGATGCCGTTCGAGGCCTCCCGCATGGCGGATGTTGCACATGCCCGGTAACGGACAACCCGATAAACAGTCATCAACTCTTTGAAAGCCAGTATGGAATGGAGTAGTTGCTCTTTTTTGTTTTCTGTGATTTTCCCGAAAGCGAAAACATCATTTCCTAAACGCAAAGGAATACGCAGCAACAATCTTTTGGACAATTTTTCTTCCACATCCTTCCCAGCATCTATCCCCTTGATCATTAAACGTACGGCATTGGTACCGATGTCTATGGCCGCAAAATTCAGTTCTGCCATACGATTAAAGGATTTTTAAGGCGGCTTTTATAATCTCCTCTACTTTGGCCGTAGGGTTTTCCTTGACGATTTTTTGAATGGCTTTATGCGATGCAGCTTGCGTAAATCCAAGCATCAGCAATGCCGCCAGGGCCTCTTCGCTTTGACGTTCGTCGGCGATGATACCGGGTAGTTGTTCACCGGTCATGGCCGTTGTCTTTATTTTGTCTTTCAGGTCGATGATGACCCGTTGGGCCGTCTTGGCACCGATTCCTTTAACAGCTTTCAGCAGGTGAACATTTTCGGAAACAATGGCCTGTTCCAATTCAGCGGGAGACAAGGAAGAGAGAATCATGCGGGCCGTATTCGGACCTACACCCGATACCGATATGAGTAAAAGGAAGAGTTCTCTCTCCCGTTTTTCTGAAAATCCGTACAGTACGAACGCATCTTCTCGAATAGCCTCGTAAATGTATATTTTAACCTCTTTCCCCAGTGACAGGGCACTGTACGTATTCAGAGAGATGTTGACCCAATAGCCTATTCCGTTACATGCTATCACCACCGAGGCAGGAGTCAACTCTTCAACCTTTCCCGAAATATATTCTAACATAAGATCCTTATTGTTCTTGTATGATAACCGAGCACAAAAATAGAAAAATTTTCACAACGACTATCTTCCCGGCTAGGTAAGTATTGTAGAACAAATGAGCTGTAAAAGTTGTTCAGGTGCGGGAAACTCCTGTGTTAAAAGACTCGGTAGCCTCATTCGAAAAGTATTAAGATTATCCCTTGTCGGATAAAAAAACTCTGTGTGGTGATAAATGTACTAAAATCTGTTAAGTCCGATGGTGCAGCTTTTCTAATGGAATGAAAGCCACTAAATTTGCAAGAAAAGCCATATGCTGCTAAGTCAATTTGAAGGTCGTTTTCCGACG
>DVNA01000105.1 GCA_018714665.1 Candidatus Gallibacteroides avistercoris
TCTATATTTTTTAATGCACTTTATCAACTTTAAATCAGGCGCAAGTTAGTAAGTTTTTCCGATAAAAAAACTACAAAACGATACTTTTCCTCGTTTTTATCGTGATTTTCGATGTTTTTCCATCAATTTAACGCAATTTACAGGAGAAGAACAGCCAAAATTATTCTTTTTTATCCGATCACCCCCTATAAAAATCGAGAAAAATCAAAGAATATTCATAAAGAATTCTTTATATTTGCAAAAGCAACAAAGAATTCATATATTTCGATCTATTATGCTTAATCTTAAACTTTAAATATCATCTACACAATGCAAAACAGAAGAGAATTTTTAAAGACGGCATCGGCTTTGATCGCCGGAGGTTTGTTGAGCAACCAATTTTTAACCTCATGCGCTCCCGCTGAAAAAAAACACATCGGGCTTCAAATGTACTCATTGCGCGATGACATCAGCGAATTGGGAGTACAAAAAGTATTGGAAGCAATCTCCAAAATGGGATACGTAAATCTGGAAACCGCCGGTTACGGAGACGGAACCATTTACGGCATGAAACCGGCCGATTTCAAAAAAGCCTGTGAAGACCTGGGCATGAGAGCGACCAGTGCACACTTGTCAAGATTCATGTCCGACAACGAACAAGAAGACCTTTCTTGGTGGGCCAAAGCTATCGAAACCCATAAGGAAGCCGGAATGAAATACATGGTTATGCCGGTTTCTCCGTTAAACGAAAACTCTACTATCGACGATATCAAACGCTACGGCGACTATTTCTACAAGATTGGGTTGGCCGCAGCAGGAGCTGGATTGAAATTCGGATACCACAACCACGACTACGAATTCAAACACATCGCCGGAGAAGAAAAATGTATCTACGACCTGATGATAGAAAACACCAGCCCCGACCACGTATTCTTCCAAATGGACGTATATTGGGTAATGAGAGGCGGACAAGATCCGGTTGCCTACATGAAAAAATATCCGAACCGTTTCCCGGTACTCCACATCAAAGATGAAACTGTTATCGGCGGTTCCGGCAAACTGGACTACAACAGCATCTTTACACAAGCCTATGCCAACGGTATGAAAGACTGGTACGTTGAAGTAGAACGCTACGATACTACCCCCCAAGAAGATGTAAAGAAAAGTTACGACTTCCTGAACAATGCCACTTTTGTAAAATAAGAAATTCCCGCATACAAAAAGCGCTCGACTATTCCTATCGAGCGCTTTTTATTTCTATTCTACGGAACAAAACTCTCCCAATCAACAGACAAACACATGAACAAACACATTCTATTCTCCCTGTTTTCCTTTTTATGCATAACCCTGTCTGCCGCTTCCCAGGAGGCAGAAAAGATGATGTTCGGCGATACCTCACGCACCGGGATACCCTTCTCAAAAGATCCCCATGTAGTAGATTTCAAAGGTCGTTACCTCATGTATTACTCCATTCCTCCGCAAAAAGGCAACCCTGAGTCGGGCTGGAACATCGGCATTGCAGAAAGCCGGGACCTAATCCATTGGGAAAAAGTGGGCGAGATCACCCCGCAAGCGGGAGCCGATTATGAGAAAAAAGGGCTGTGTGCACCCGGAGCCTTGGTCAAGGACGGACAGGTAAATCTGTTTTATCAGACATACGGAAACGGGAAAAACGATGCCATTTGCCACGCCGTTTCGGACGACGGCATCCATTTCCGCCGAAATCCTACCAATCCTATATTCCGCCCGACAGGTACCTGGAATTGCGGACGGGCCATCGACGCAGAAGTCATCCAATTCAACGGCCGGTATTTTCTCTATTTTGCCACCCGAGACAGAGACTACAAGATTCAAATGCAGGGAGTAGCCATCGCCCCCGAAAATACGCAATTCAACCGCGAGGATTGGAAACTGGCCGTAGATTCCTCCATCCTGTCGCCCCGCCTTCCGTGGGAAGGAAAGTGTATCGAAGGAGCCTCGGTTATTCAAAAAGGAAAACGATTGTATATGTTCTATGCCGGGAACTACAACAACGCGCCACAACAAATCGGAGTAGCCGTCAGCCACGACGGCATCACCTGGGAACGGTTGTCCGACGAACCGTTCTTACCGAACGGGAAACCGGGCGAGTGGAATTCAAGCGAATCGGGACATCCGCACATCTTCACAGACAAAAGCGGCCGGACGTTTCTCTTCTTTCAAGGCAACAACGACAAAGGCAAGAGCTGGTACATCTCCAACATCGAGGTATCCTGGGAGAAAAAAGGTCCTTTGCTGAACAAATAAAAAATGCGGCCTTACAGGTCGCATTTCCTATCTTATTTAGAAGCGGCTTTCTTACGCGTCGTCTTTTTCTTTCCCGATTCTTTGTCCTGTCCGGCTTTAACAATCTCCATACACATCTCGACGGTCAAAGCAGAGGGGTCGGATACACTCTTAGGCAACTTGTAATTCTCCTTTTTATAACAGATATAGGCTCCATAACGTCCATTGAGTACTTGCAAATCAGGCGCTTCATCGAACGATTTAATCAGGCGCTTGCTCTCCTGTTCGCGTTTGGCACGAATCAGCTCAATTGCCTCATCCAACGAAACAGAGAGCGGTTCAAATGCCTTAGGTAACGAAACGTACTTGCCATCGTGGCGAATATACGGACCGAATCGTCCCACGCCGACCACAACCACTTTTCCTTCAAATTCTCCCAACGTACGTGGAAGTTCAAACAGGCGCAAAGCCTCTTCCAAGGTGATGGTACTCATTGACTGCCCCTTCAACAGCGATGCGAACTGCGGTTTCTCCTCGTCCTCGGCCAATCCCAATTGAACGAGAGGCCCGTAACGGCCTATCTTTACCGAAACCGGCCGACCGGTTTTGGGATCGACCCCCAATACCCGTTCTCCGACCCTCTTTTCCAGCCGCATCGACAAGGCATTCGATACCACCGGATGAAACACCTTATAAAATTTATCAATAACCTCGGTCCAGTCCAACGTCCCTTCGGCAATGTGGTCAAAACGTTTTTCAACATTGGCCGTAAAGTTATAATCGAGAATATCCGGGAAATATTCTGTCAAGAAATCGGTAACAACCATGCCTATATCCGTAGGAATCAACTTTCCTTTTTCGGCCCCGGTTTTTTCGGTCTCCTTCTTGTCCGATATTTTTCCCTGTTCCAATGTCAATACCTCGTATGTCCGTTCCACCCCCTCCTTATCACCACGGGCCACATATTCCCGTTGCTGTATAGTTGAAATCGTGGGAGCATAGGTAGAGGGGCGGCCTATCCCCAACTCTTCCATCTTCCGCACCAGACTGGCCTCGGTGTAACGGGGCGGACGTTGCGAGAAACGTTCGGTAGCCGTCATGACAGACAAGTTCAACATTTGTCCTGGGGCAAGTACGGGTAACATCTTTTCGTCCTCCGACAACTCTTTGTCATCATCCTGCGACTCTAAATAGAATTTCAGAAATCCGTCGAACTTCAACACTTCGCCCGTTGCCACGAATTTTTCCGCTGTCGCCGTATCGATTCCGATGGTTACAGTGGTCTTTTCCAACTCGGCATCACTCATCTGCGAAGCGATGGTACGTTTCCAAATCAGGTCGTACAACCGTTTTTCCTGCAAAGTTCCTTCGATGGAACGCTTGTCTATATAAGTAGGCCGAATCGCCTCATGAGCCTCCTGTGCCCCCTTTGTATGCGTATGATAGTTCCGCGTATGCAGGTATTTCTCACCCAACGAACCCAAGATCTCCTCTTTGGCCGCATGGATAGCCAACGACGAAAGGTTGACCGAGTCGGTTCTCATGTAAGTAATGTGTCCCGATTCGTACAACCGCTGGGCTATCATCATCGTTTGCGACACGGAGAAGCCCAATTTTCGGGCAGCCTCCTGCTGCAAGGTAGAGGTCGTAAAGGGAGGAGCCGGCGATTTCCGGGCCGGTTTTACCACAATATCTTCAACGGTGAATCGGGCATCTTTGCATTTATCGAGCAATGACCATGCCTCCTGCTTGGTTTTCAGACGGCGAGACAATTCAGCCTTTATCTCTGTCGGGCCTTCCGGCGCATCGAAACAGAAGTGTGCCACCACCCGGAAAGAGTCTTCCGGGACAAAGGCCTGTATCTCCCGTTCACGTTCCACAATCAAACGGACAGCTACCGACTGTACCCGCCCGGCCGAGAGCGAGGGCTTTACCTTCTTCCAAAGAATAGGAGAGAGTTCAAACCCTACGATACGGTCCAGCACCCGACGGGCCTGCTGTGCATTCACCAGATCCATATCTACCTGGCGGGGGTGTTCAATGGCATTTAATATCGCATTTTTGGTAATCTCATGAAAGACGATCCGTTTGGTTTTCTCCGGAGCTAACTGCAACACCTCGGACAGGTGCCAGGCAATGGCCTCCCCTTCGCGGTCTTCATCGGAAGCCAGCCACACGGTCTCCGACTTTTTCGACTCTTTTTGGAGCGTATCAACCAACGGTTTCTTATCTTCCGGTATTTCGTAAACCGGAGCGTAATGATGCTCTATATCGATACTGAAATCTTTCTTTTTGAGGTCTCTGATATGACCGTAACTCGAAAGAACCTTAAAATCTTTTCCTAAGAATTTTTCAATTGTTTTCGCTTTCGCGGGTGATTCTACAATCACTAAGTTTTTCTGCATATAAGAATTATTCGTATTATCGATGCAATTTTCGCGGCAAAAGTAGGAAAAACCTACTGTAAAAGAGAAGAATTCCGCTGAATTTTACTTTTTTTTCATAAAAACCGGCGACACTTCTCCGGCCTGAAAGAGTCTTTCGATCCGCAGAGGTGTCGCCGATACAACAAAAAAGTGCAATATTTGTTTATCAGAACTTCACGCCGAATCCGCCCATGGCATTAAATCCCTGTGCTGCCATACCGTGCCAGAGTTCATATTTCTGGAACATCAGGTTATTCAAATCAACAAATACATTCCACGTCTTATTGATTTGGTAATTGGCCCCCAGGCTCAGCGCATGGATATCTTTCAGCGAACCGGTCCTGATTTCGCCCAGCGGGGCAGATCCTGCCGGTACCAGGGAAAAGACATCCCGGTATTTTCTACCGGTAGCCAGATAGTATTGAATATCGAACGAAAGGCCGTTGGTCAGTTTAAACGTTGCGCCGACTTCTGCCTCCATATCGGGACGGTCAAAGACATCGCCCTCTCCTTCGCGCAACTCCCATCCGTTCTTTTTCAATTTCACGGCAATATCCAACCAATCTTCGTACTTGTATTTCATTCCCAAGCCAACGTTCCAGCAAGAGGTTTCCATATTCATGTAGGAGATAGCATTGCGAGAAAGGAGGTTGTCATCTACATTACCATCCAACAGGCGATATCCCAACGCATCGTCATCAATCATCTTATATCCACCAAACACTTCAAACCAGAAATTGGCAAAATAGTTCGAGCGCAGCCCGAAGGTAGCGTCGATAGGCGTATGCGAATCTTTGGGCAACAACGACGGGTTCACATAGATATTCGACTCCGACAGCCGGGCATAGGTATTCAACGTTTTCCCTCCGACAATATCCGAGAAGAGGAATACCGATTGGGCAAATTCCCAGTTCAGGCGGACATCCGGCGAGAACGAAAAGGTCTTTCCTTGGTTGAAAGTTACATCTGCCGTCAACCCTACCCGGAATTTAAGTGTTTCGTTTTCTATGTTAACATAAGGGTTCAACGCAATGTTGGTATAATTGTCCCGACCGCCGTCAGAATAGAACAGATTATCCATCTCTACATCCGCCCCGATACGCGACTCCTCTTTAAGTTTTGACGACAAGGAGAATTCCGAATGTACCTGGTTTTCCGTTGCTCCGTCCCATCCGTAGAAATATCCCAGTTCATTCCCGTAGCGGTTAAATCCTATCAACGCCTTGTATTGCAGGTCGCGATTTTCGTGTGCCAGCACACCGAACTGCGCACCAAAACGTTGGGCAGTCTGATTTTTATCGAAACCGGTCAGCCCATTCTGGGGAAACCAGGTATAAATATCATCTACCACAGACGACGGGACACCCACCGGAACGCCATAATAGTTAAACGAATTGAACTGATAACCGGCATTCAGCAGGAAAGCCAGCGCCTCAAAATTGTGCTTGTAATAGAGATTAAACCGGTTGTCGTTCCGTTTCAACTTCGATTTTCCGTCGGCATCCACATTTTTCACCTTTCCATTGGTGGAGTTATGCTGGAACCAGAATCCAAGTTCATCTTTGTCCGTATCGATAAACTTATACCCCAGATCACCTTTCAGATTCAGGTAATTACCTCCGCCGAAGTCGAGATAGCCCCGTTTCGTGGAGAACGGGTACGCAGTATCATAATCGGCCGCAGGGAGGGGATTAAAACCGTTTATCGGAACCACCGGAGCTGCCCATCCGGCATAACGCACGGCTGTTTTTTTTATCGTGGGCGACTCCACCTGCGGCAGCACATTAACTTTCGACGCATCCCTGACCATGGGGGTAAACTCCTTTTCAAGAATCATCTCCCGCTGCAAGGTCGTGTTGTTTTTCTCCTTATCCTGTGCAACGACCTGTTGGCATACCAACGTACTCGAAGCCAACAAAACAAACGTATATATAAGATTCTTTTTCATCGTATTCTTCATTTTATCATTTTACACAGAACTTTACTCTTTTATTTTCGACAAACGGTCTTCAATCATTCCGGCAATATCATCCTCTCCCTGGTAATTGTTTCTCAGGTTCAGCAGGTACTGTTTCGCCTGGAAGCTATCACCAAGTTTCAGATAGACATCGGCCAGCAGTACGAATCCCCGGGCCATCCAATATTGGTGAGGCGTACCGGTCTCGATAAAGTTCAACATCAATTTTTCAGCCTCTTTCTCTTTCCCGCTATCGAAGTAGTATTGGCCCAACTGGTAGGTCGATTCTGCGCCATACACATTCCGCGTATCCTTCGACAGCTCTTTCCAGTCTTCGGCCGCCTTATCCAGTTGGTTCAGATTTTTCAGGGCCATGGAGCGTTCATAACGTGCTTCGGCAATCAGTTCAGGCGACAGTTTACTGTTTTCCAACAACTTGTTGGCAGCCAGCAACACATCTTCGTTATTGTTTAACCGACGCGACATCCGGATAATACCCAATTTGGCAGCCAATTTATTATCGGCCGACTGGGCCTTGATATCGAGCATCTTGAAATGGCTCAAAGCCTTTTCATAATCGTTCTGCAAATAATAGATTTCGGCAACGCGAGCCAATGCATCCTCTTCAAACTTGTTGTTCGACACTTGCAATACCTTTTCATATTCAGGCAACGCCTGCTTGTAGTCTTGGTTGGAGAAATAGATTGTACCCAAATAATAATGGGCATTCAACCCAAAGGCCCCCCCCCCTTCAAAACTTTGCAAATAACGTCTGAAACTGCGTTCGGCTTCGGGAAGATTTCCTTTGAAATAGAGCTTTTCGGCTGCCAGATAGGTCAGCGAGTCCTGTTCGCCTGCGGCAAACTGCACATTTCCTCCCAGACCTTTCACATAATCGGCATACGCATCTATATCGTTCTTATCCAGATAAACCGATTTCAAATCCTGCACGGCCACACGCGCCTCGTCGCTACCGGGATAATCGGAAATCACCTTTTTGTACGAAGCAATCGCCTGATCCAGGTCATTGCGGTTAAAATACAACATACCCAACTGTATACCGGCCTTGCGGGCCACCGCGCTTTGCGGGAACTGTTGCAAAATCTGTTTGAAAGCGGCCTCGGCCTGTACATCATCTTCTATCTGAATGTACGACCGTCCCTTTTCAAACAAGGCATCGTCCACATATTCCGACTGCGGATATTGGGCAATCAAATCATCCATGGCACCGATTTTCGCCTTATAGTCTTTTTGCAAACCGGCGACAAAACCTTTCTGGAACATGGCATAATCGGCTGCCGCAGGAGTTACCTCCACCGCACGGGCATAATAGTTTTCAGCGCGGGCAAAATCGCGGTTGTAGAAATGGCAATCGCCTATGCGGTTATAGGCATCTGCGAGGGTTGTTTTATCTCCATTCGGATTTTCGTTCACATATTTGAGGAACCAGGTTACCGCCCGGTCAAAATCGTTCTGTTTGTAGTAAGCATAAGCCAAATCATACTGAGCCAGGCCATAGATATTTTTAGCACGTTCTTGCGTAGCCGACAGATACGAGAGATAATCGGAGGCCGCCGCATCGAAGTCCTCCATCCGGTAATAGCACTCTCCGCGCCAGAAATAGGCCTGCGCCTTAATCTCCCGGTCGTAATTTCCCATATTGATAGCTTCGGTAAAATTACTCTGGGCCTGTTTAAAATCGGAGTTGGCAAACAGTTCCGTTCCCAATTGGAACAAGATACGCTGTTTTGCCTCTAATATTTTGGTATTGGGCTTCTTAATCTTGTTAATCGATTCAAGGGCCGTACGGTAATTCTTGGTCGTAAGATAAACCTCTACCAGGTAATCGTTGGTTTGGTCGGCATACCGGGAATTCGGGAATTTGTTCAGGAACCGTTCAAACACCAATACCGACTCGCTGAACGGAGAGAACGACGTTTCGTGTACCGACAGGGCGTAATTGTACAACGCCACCTCCTGTACTTGCGGATCAAAATCGAAACGCGATGCCATATCGAAAGAGAGCTGGGCATTTTTCTTGTCTCCCTGATGTAAATAGCTTTGCGCCAGATACAGATAAGCATTCTGCATCAGGGCATCATCTCCCTTGGTGGCCTTGCTGAGCCATTTGATGGCCTGGGCATAGTTTTTGGCCCGGTATTGCGCCACCCCCAGCATATAGACGCTGTTTCGCATCGGAGCATCGGTCTCTGCCGTATATTTCGACAAGTACTCAATTGCCTTGGCATCATTTCCCTGTTGGAAATAGCTTTCGCCCAACAACCGATAGAGCTCCGTATTGTTGCTGTCATCCGGATACTCTTTCAACAGCTGCTGTGCCAACGGAATCACCTTGCCATAATCATTCTTCACAAAATAGATCTGGGCAGCATAATAGGCCGACGGTTTGGCAAATTCCCGGCTGTTTTCCAGCGACAGGAATCCTTCGAGTGCCCTGTTGTAATCGCCCTCTATATACGAGATGTAAGAATTGTAAAACAAGGCGGCTTCTGCGTACTTGTTACTTTGTGTACCCAGCACGGCAAAAAACGGTTTAGCCTTGTCCAGCTGGTCGGTCTTCATATACGACAATCCAATCCGGAAACAGTAATCCTCCTGATCTGTTACCGACAACCTCTCCATCGGAATCTCATTATAAGCATTGATTGCCTGTTGGTAATCATTATTGAAGAAAAACAGATTGGCAATCATAAATTTGGTCTTGTCCACGTGGCGCGACCACGGATACCGGTCGCAAAACGACTGCAACAACGTCTGGGCATCCGCCTTGTTCGTTTCATAAGCCGATGCCACAATCATAAAATCGGCCTCTTGAATCAGATCGCGGTCTTTCGACTCCTTTTTAAACTGCGTAAGCTGATCTACACAACCCACGTAATTTTGGTTCTCAAACATTGCTTTCCCCTGCTCGAAAAACGCCACCGGCCCGATTTTATCGTACGTTACCTGTGCGTTTCCCCCCGCAAACGGAGCGATTGCCAGAAGACAAATTACAATGACCTTTTTTCCCATTTTTTACTCGTTTTTTAACTGGTTTTATCCGGATAAAGATAGTGATAAATCAGCAATCCGGAAGCAGAACGCCTAACTTTTTATTCATAATATTTCTTTTTGATGATCAGACAGATAGATTTCAACCCCTTTCCTTACCGACAGCAACCCGAACAAATCCGGATCCAATTTTTCCATCGGGACAAAAAAGAGTTCCGCCACATCATCCATAGCAGAGAGGTGCTCCGTGGTATCCACCCGACACTCAAAAAAAAGGTCCATCGTATGCACATTGAGCCCCGAATAAGGATATACATTCGGCAACGAAAAGAGATACCTCCCCCCCCGTACATCCAATCCCGTCTCCTCCTTTACCTCCCGACGAACAGCCTCTTCTACCGTCTCTCCATACTCGGTAAAGCCTCCGGGCAAATCCAATGTACCCTTGGCCGGAGCCTTGGCCCGGCGTCCCACCAGCAACTCCCCCTTTTCGTTCACGATAAAGACCGCTACCGAAGCCCTCGGATTAAAATAATAAACAAATCCACACCTGCGGCATCGTTTCGACGAGTCGTTGTTCCTGTTAAATTCGGCAGATCCGCACACCGGACAGAACCGGAATAAATCCATGGCCTCCATATAGTCTCCATTCACACGATACATTTCCATACAAATACACCAAACAAGCAAATAAGCCCATCCGTTCACATATCCCTCACAAAAATAGACATTATTCTCCGAACAGCATACACACTTCGGCCCATACATAACCTATCCTCTATCCAACCCGGCAATCACAACCGTCATCAAATACCGGAGCCTCGCCTCCATATTATACAATAAAAAAGGCCCCGGCGCAATGCCGGGGCCTTTTTTATTTATTCAAGAAAATATAACCATTTTCTTTTCTCGTCATTATTCAATAGAATCAATAGGAGATCCTGCGCTAATTGACCCATTTTCAATGGTATGTGCACGACGCAATACGAATGAATCTTCTGACGTACGTCCGTTTATCTTCGGATAACATTCAAATTCATATTTCACCGTATAAGTAGCTTCTGTATCCAACTGAGACAATCCCAAAGAGAAAGAACCTTCACCAACCGGGAATGTGATAACATCGTTAAACACTTCATTTCCAGCTTCATCTTCAATGATGAATTTCAAATTAGTTTTATCATCAGCATCTCCTTTGGTTTTGAATTGATCATTATCACCAAAATTAGAAGCATTCAAGGTCATATAACCCAAAATATCTTTGGAGATAGAAAGCGTCGGGTTGGTAATCGTATTCAACTGAGCTTGTGTAGCCGGCGTAGCGTCGATTGACATGGCATCCGATGCCTTTCCGTTTTCATCTACACGGGCAACCGTAAATTTCACAGCTTGGTTTGCAGTCAAACCATCCACTCTAAACGAACCGCCTTCGCTATCAGCCGTATTGGGAAGTTCCAGTTTTCCGGTCGGGAAAGCTTCCGAAGTTACAAGAATCGTTTTAGCCAACTCGTTCTTCGGTTGTTGGTAAGAAACTTCTACCCAACCGTCACCCATGGTATAATCCAAACCAGAAATACCAGAGATACTTACAAAGAGATTCGATTCAGAAAGCAGTGTAACCGTATCTTCAATCGGAGTATTTCCAGAAAGAGGCAACACATCTGTTTCAAATTTAACCTTGTATTGCTTGTCCGGTTTCAAGCCCGGCACGGCAGCTACCAACGTATTGACCAAAATCTCATCACCGTCATCATCTACCGTCTCTGCCGTAGCTACACCTTCGGCATACAACGTTTCACCGTCAAACACCTGATAATTGATAGTTCCGGCAAAGTTGAACGACAACGAGGTCAATCCTTGGAAGTTAATAGCCGTATTTCCGTTTCCATCGATGGTACCGGCACAAATCGGCGGCACAATTGCATCATACGCTTCTTGCGACAAAGGCATCACAGGAACCATAACATCGATAGAACGGTTTCCGTAAGCATCTACCGTATAAACGGTCATTTCATACGCTGTACCTTGATTCAAGTTGTTGATACGAATCGAGTCAGCTTCATAAATCACCAAATCCGGAGTACTGGGTGTCAACGTAGCAAAATCGAAAGAATACGATACCGTATCATTACCTACCACAACAATCTCAATTCCTTTTGAAATCTGATCCTGAGGATTGTCCCAAGACAAGATAGCACTTTCAAAGCCAACTCTGGCCGTCAAATTGAGAACCTTTCCGGAATAGACATCTTCTACTTCGTATTGTTTGTAGTTCTCGTCCATATCCTCGCAACTACTGAGCAATCCGAGGGCGGGCAAAGCACTTAATAATAATAATTTATATATTTTCATGACATTCATTGTTTATTTCGGTTATTACTCAGTTACCTGCGCTGTATCATCAGTAGTTCCTTCCGTAGATTCATTATCGGGAGTTACCGAAGGAGCATACGGTTGAGAGTCTCCTACCTGTCCCCACAAAGTCATTTCAGAAGAACATGCAGAGTTTCCGCCATATATTTTCACAATCTTGAAACGGATGTATCTGAACGGCGGGGTAAAGCGCGGATCGTCCGGATAGAGCAACCATTGCGTTCCACCTTCTTTCAATACCAGATTGGCTTCTGATTCATCCGAAGGTTTCACTACGGCATAGTGGCCAACATATTCCCAACCTGTGATACCGTCTGTCGGATCCTGGTCGTTGCTGATAAAGATCTGGAACTCTTTTACATTTTCCGTACCCCACGCATCGGCACCCCAACGACGCGGGCTAACTTGAATACGAGAAGCCTGAATGGTTTCGCCCATATCATAAAAGTACGAGCAGTAGAGTCTATATGAACTGGAATCTCCTGATTTGTAGAACCGTTCTTCTCCCGAGCGACCTGCACCCCAGTCATACCCTTGTCCATATTCGCCTTTGGTCTTATCACCACCCCAACTCATATCTCCTGAATGGAAATAATTCAGGTTCAATTTGGCAGCATCGTCCAATTCGCCATCAATAAATTTAGTTGCACGTCCTTCCACATGAGTACGGCGACCGTTTTTCAACGAGTCATGAGCATATACTTTCGTCAGCGGGTCATCTTCGTTGTTCGGGTTAAAACCGAAAGGAGCCTGATAATCTTCTGCCTCGGAGTCATCCCATTTATTTCCCCACAGACGAGAGTCCTGCAAGAATGACCATTTAGACTTGTCTAACAAGTAGTCTTCTTTCGGGGTAAATTCGCCCAATTCACGTACCGTTGACTGGTTTCCATAGTTATCGGTCAACCAGGCACTGATCTTATACGGACGTCCTTCCAGCTGATCGATTTCAAAGTTGTCTTCTACAGCATTAGAAGCATATACCTTGGTTCCTTCCTTGCCGTCGATCTCATACTTTACATAGACATTTACACGCGCCTGCGTTTCATTTTCCCACGTAATATTGAGGTTCGAGAATCCGGGAATAACTTTCACCGTACTCAGAATCGTCTCAGTGGCGGTTTCCAACGGAGTAACTTTCATGATTACCGGTTCAGAAACGTTGTTGTCACGGTCTACGGCATAAATTTTCACCTCATACTCTTTCACTTCGCCGAAACCTTCAATAAAGAGGGTATCGCTGTAAGCACTACTGGTTTTAGATATCTTTTCACCGGTTCCGATGGTATATTCGGCACGGGCATATAAGAAATCTGCATCTTTCGGATTGGTGTACAAGAAGTATCCACCACCCGGTTGGGGCGTAAACGTCACATCTGTGACCGGGGCGGGCGCCACCGAGTCCGTCTTATTGTCGTTGTCGTCGTCGCAACCTACCGCAAAAAGTGCGGTAGCTGCGAGCATTACAGATAGTTTGTTTAATAATTTCATGATTTATCAATTTTCCGGTTAAACATTATTTCCATCCCGGGTTTTGAACCAAATTCGGGTTTTTATCCATTTCTCCCAGAGGTATGGGGAAGAGATAATCTCTCGGAGTTTGCCATTGACGAGCCTGCAACGTAGTCAACACATAGAATGTTTCAACGGTAGATCCGTTTTGTGCATTCCATCCCTGTACGGGAACGGTAAAGAACTCGCTGGCACGTTTCCAACGGAGAATATCGTAGTAACGGTTTTCAGCTTCGAAAGCCAACTCGATTTGACGTTCTTTCTGGATAATCTGACGCAAACCTGCCTGATCCAGGTGTTTGCCCACGTTGGTTACGATAGAGGCATCTGCGTAAACTACTTCCACTTTCGGCAAACCGGCACGTTCACGGATGGCATTCAATTTGTCATAAACCTTCTGGTCGGGTCCGTAGTACTCGTTGTACGCTTCGGCATACATCAGATAGAGGTCTGCCAAACGGATAATGGGTTGAGCAAATTTCACGACACGAGCCCAGTGTCCGGTTCCCGATTCGGGATGAACCAGTTTCTTGATACCGATACCCGTCCAGTAGAAGTCCGTCTGGTTGTTATCCGGACGACGTCCACCGGGACGTTCGTAATAACGCATTTTCAGGTCATTCAGTTTATCGTGTGTACGCCATTTACCGCGGTCGGTAGCCAACCAAGCGTAGAAGCGCGGTTCACGATACAGATGCATCTTGACGGTTGTTTCACCCGGTTGCAAATAACCTTTGTGGTAGTAACCGGTCGTAGCATCTTTCACACCACCCACATAACCGGGAGCATAGTCGCTACCATCCAGGGGAATGGTGGTCGGTTGGGTACGGTTTTCGTAATCCCACGTACGGTCTTCATCTATACATACCCCGTTGTTGGTATAGAAATTTTCCAACATAGCGTAGTTAGCGCCTACCCATTGCCATGCATACTGGGGAGTTCCCGGTTCTGCCGTAGAACGCATATTGGTAGCGTGAGAGATAGAACCTTCACCTTCGTAGTCGAGGTTAGAGAAGCCCCAAATCAACTCGTCGTTCCAAGATTCAACAATAGAGAAACGGTTGTTGTAACAGTAACGGATAATTTCAGATGCACCTACGCCGTCGCCGTTATCCCCAAAGAAATTCTTGTTATCGAACTCTTTCGGAGTACCTTCGTAATAATAGAGTTTCTTACCCTGTTCTTCTGCGTCATTAATAGCCTCTTCGGTAGCATCCAGCGCTTTTTTCCACTTTTCTCTGTCGTATTCCAGGTTAAACAAGGTTTCACCGTGGATACCTTTGAAAGTAGAGTAGTATTCAGCATTCCCGTTAAACAAGGGGCTGGCGGCATACAACAAGATTTTTGCCTTGATGGCTTTGGCAATTACGCGGTCGATCTGACCCAGGAAAGTGGTAGAACGTTGAGCGTCCAAATCTGTTTTTTCTCCCACGATGTTACCGTCTGCATCTTTGATATACAGTACGTCATCAATCAAATCTACGCAATATTGGAAACAATCGTCCACCGGCTTACGTTCCTGACGTACCTGTTCTACACCAGCAGATTCAGGAATGTTTTGATCTACGATAACGATGGGACCATAATTGCGAATCAGGTAGAAGTGATACCATGCTTTCAGTATTCTTACCTGAGCTGCACAGTCGGCCTTTTCTTCGTCAGTCATGTTCGGAACATCGTTGATGTTTTCCAGGAAAATGTTACAATAACGGATACCCTGATAAAGAGCTTTTCCTGCTCCTCCACCATTCCAGAAAGAGAGGATGGGGTCAGAAGCACTTTGCCATCCGCGCATAATCTTTTCACCACGCGTATTACCTCTATTATTGGCTACGTCCGCATCCAAACGGCCCACCATTTCAT